>DLFX01000138.1 GCA_002482405.1 Firmicutes bacterium UBA7709
GGTTCCTAGCGGAAGTGGCGAAGCCACTTTTTTCCTCTTGCCAGGATCGCAGGAGGCTTTTTTATGCCCATTTTTCGGACAAAAGGCCGGTTTTTGCAGCCGGATTTTGTCAGCAGGAAAGTCGGTAAAAAAAGTATTGACAAACGGGAACCATAGGATTATAACTTTATTAAGTAAATTAATAAAGTAGTTAACTAAGAAAGGAGAAGAGGGGATTAATGAAAGCAGCCGTAATGACCGGAATTGGGAAAATTGACTACATCGAAAAGGCAAAGCCGGTTCCCGGAGATGATGAGGTCCTCGTCAAGCTGGAGTATGTAGGGATATGCGGAAGCGATCTGCATTATTATGAAAACGGAAGGATCGGAGATTATATCGTAGAACCGCCCTTTATCCTGGGACACGAACCGGGAGGCACCGTGGTGGAGGTCGGCAAAAATGTTACCCATCTGAAGGTCGGGGATCGGGTTGCGCTGGAACCGGGAAAGACCTGCGGGAAATGCCGATTTTGCAGGGAGGGAAAGTATAATTTATGCCCCGATGTGATCTTCTTTGCTACGCCCCCCGTAGACGGAGTATTTCAGGAGTATGTGGCCCACGAAGCCTCCTTATGTTTTAAGCTGCCGGAGAATGTAAGCACGCTGGAAGGCGCGCTGATCGAGCCTCTAGCGGTAGGATTTCACGCCGCGGGCCAGGGGAACGCCCATGCCGGGCAGAAAGCCATCGTGTTTGGAGCCGGATGTATCGGACTGGTGACCATGATGGCGCTGAAGGCCAGAGGCGTCACAAATGTAGTCGTCGTAGACATCATGCAGAAACGGCTGGATAAGGCGCTGGAATTAGGTGCCACAGAAGTGATCAACTCCGCGAAAGAGGACGTCCTGGAGCGTTCCAGGGAATTGACAGGGGGAGAGGGTTTCGACCTGGCCGTTGAAACTGCGGGAACGGAGCAGACGGCGGACCTCTGTATCCGGGTGGTGAGAAAAGGCTCCACCATCGTTCTGGTGGGTTACGGAAAATCGGGAATGATGAACCTGCCCATGAGCCTGGCCCTTGACAAAGAGGTCACGCTTAAAACGGTATTCCGGTACCGGCATATTTATCCGATGGCAATCGAAGCGGTGGCTGCCGGCAAGGTAAACTTAAAGGGAATCGTAAGCCACGAATTCGATTTTGACCATGTTCAGGAGGCTATGGATCAGTGCGTCAGAGATAAATCAAATATCGTCAAGGCAGTAATCAAGTTCTAAGAATGAACCGTGATCAGAATTACATAATGAGCCGCCAGTGCTCGAGGCATCATTGTCCGAGCCGCCAGTGCTCGAGGCGTCAATGTCAAAAAGGCATAATTATTTTTGCAGGATGAAAGGAGAACAATAATTAATGAAAGCAATCGTTTACAGCGCGCCGAGGGAATATGAACTGAAGGACATCCCAAAACCGGCAATCAAACCAAATCAAGTGCTGATCAAGGTCGCGGCCTGCGGCGTGTGCAGAACAGACATGCACATTCACGAGGGCGACTTTATCTCGGAATTCCCATTGACGCCGGGGCATGAATTCACAGGAGAAATTGTCGAAGCGGGCTCGGAGGTATACGGATTTTCACTGGGGGACCGGGTTGTTGCCGACAACACGGTGCTCTGCGGCGAATGCTACTATTGCAGGAGAAACCAGCCGCTTTTCTGTGAAAACTTTTACTCGCTGGGATGCAATGGACCCGGAGGTTTCGCGGAATATGTCGCGGTAAATTTTGATAAGGTGTTTCATATCAGCGACAACTTATCCTATGATCAGGCAATCTTTGCAGAGCCTTTGGCCTGCGCGATCCACGGCATGGACGTGATTTCTCCGAGGTGCGGAGACGACGTGCTGATCTTCGGCGCGGGGCCCACGGGGATTTTGCTGACTCAGCTGCTGAAGCACGGCGGAGCGGCAAATGTCGTAGTATGCGCATCCTCCCAGGATAAGCTGGATTTGATCCAAAAAAACGGATATGCGGAAACCGTGCTGATGGACCGCGGCGACTACTCGAAGCATACGAAGCTGTTAAAGGAAAAATATCCTCACGGCTTTGATATCGTAATCGACGCCACAGGCGCACCGGCGGTTTTGGAGCAATGCTTCAATTTTCCCAAGATGGGTGGAAAAGTCGTCATTTACGGCGTATGTGCCAGCGATGCGAAGATTTCCATCAACCCGTATCAGATTTTCAGCAATGAATTAAAGGTGCTGGGGTCCTTTGCCCAAACCCACTGCTTTGACAGGGCTGTAAAATATCTGGAAAACGGAGTCGTTAAGGTTGACGACCTGGCGGCAAGGCATTTTACCTTGGAGGAATTCGGAGAAGTGATGGATACCATGGTAAACGGCAAGGGCCTTTTGAAGCTCATTGTAAATCCATAAATGGATAAAAGTGCAAATGAAAAAATGGAAAATGCTGTTGACATTGAATATAGCACGCATTATAATATGACACATGCAAGATAATAATCTCGTAATGTAGGTACATAAGAACTAAGCATTCGCCGACAACTTGGGCGAGCTNNAATCTTGTAATGTAGGTACATAAGAACCAAAGGGACCAATGAGCTATGTATGGTATGTTACAGATTAAGATCGCCCATAAAAAAATGAGGAGGAATTTTTATGAAATTGAGGAGACTTACATCATTATTGCTGGTAGTAACACTTGTAATTGCCGGTGCCTTTACCGGTTGCGGCTCCCAGCAGACGGAATCAAACGACAACAGTTCTGATTCTGCTGTTAAATCGGACATCGATTATGCGAACTTCACAATCGATCCCAGTAAGATTCCGCAGGAAAAGCTGGACACCACATTGTATGTGGCAACATCCGTCCGCGGGCTTGAAAATCCTTACATAGTAACGATCACAGAGGGCATGGACATGTTCTGTGATTATCTGGACAGCATCGGGCAGAAATATGAAAAGCAAGTATTGGATTCCGGCGGCTCCAATGACGTCGAAATCGATAACATGAAGCAGTTTGCCGCAAAGGCAAAGGGCAACGCCATCGCTTACGCTGACCCGAACGAAGCGGCTATCGCTCCTTCTCTTGCCGAAGCCATGGCATCCTCCGGCGGATATATCGGCACTGCCTGGAACAAGCCTGATGACGCGGTTCCGCAGGACTATAATCCAAACTGGGTTATCCATACGTCCGCAGACAATGTGACAAATGGAAAAGCCACGGCGAAGGCGCTCTTTGACAGCATGGGCGGCAAGGGCAACGTATTTGTAATAGAAGGCATGCTGGGAAATACGGCCTCCATCGATAGAGTTAAGGGCTTTGAGCAGGCATTAAAGGAATATCCGGATATCAAAGTAGCTCATCAGGATACGGCTAACTGGGCTACGGATCAGGCTCTCACTCTGGTTGAGACCTGGCTGAACGACACTCCTGACGTAGGCGGCGTATGGTGCGCAAACGACAATATGGCTACCGGCGCGCTGCAGGCCCTCGACAAAAAAGGCCTGAAAGGCAAAGTCGGCGTAACCGGTATTGACGCGAACACGGATATCGTGCAGGAAGTAAAGGCTGGCAACGTTGTCGCTACTGTTTCTTCAAACGGTTACTTACAGGCCGGATATACGTTGGCAATCTGCTACGCGGCATGGGCCGGGCTGATCGATCCGGCGCAGCTGCCCGACGATTACAGAGTATTCCTGACTCCCGCCGTAGTCGTTACGGCCGACAATGTGGATGATTATATCGCTAAGTATGTAGACTCAGCTCCGGACTTGGATTTCTCAAAGATCTTTAGTTGCAAAGTAAACTAAGAATAGTGAATCTGTTATAATGGGGGAGGAGATTGACGAAGTCAGTCTCCTCCTTACATCGAATAACATTTGTGGAAAACGGACTTATTAATTGATTGGAGAAAAAAGATGGGA
>DLFX01000009.1 GCA_002482405.1 Firmicutes bacterium UBA7709
TCCCTAATAGATCTGTAATCCTTTCCGTCACTTCCCGTTCACCTCGTTATCTTCTGCCGCTCAAATGTGTAAATATTCTATCCCTTTGCTCAGCCCTGTAATTTTCTGATGTTTTCAATGTTATTGATAATTCTTTTCGCCGTATCCGGCTTGTTCATGGTATATAGATGGATTCCCCGGACTCCCCAGGCCATCAGGTCAATGATCTGCTCGATGGCATACGCCTCTCCCGCTTCCTTCAAAGCCTCCGGGTTGTGTTCGTAGCGGTCCAGGATCCGCAGGAATTTCGGCGGCAGCTTGCAGCCGGAGAGCTTGGNNGATCCTCAGCATCTGATTCTTGTTCAACACCGGCATGATGCCTGCGGAAACGGGGATTTCGATCCCCGCAAGGTCGATGGCGTCCATAAACCGGTAAAACAGCTCATTGTCAAAGAAAAGCTGCGTGATCAGGAACTCCGCCCCCGTGTCCGCCTTTTCTCTCAGATGTTTGATATCCTGCACCAGATTTTCGCAGTCGACATGGCCCTCCGGATAGCAGGCGGCGCCGATGGAAAAGCCGCCTTTCTCCCTGATCTCGCGGATCAGATCCCCGGCATGCTCGTAATGGAGCGGGGTGGGGAACTTAAAATCCGGATCTTCCGGTATATCCCCCCGCAAGGCGAGGATATTTTCGATCCCGTTCTCCTTCATCTCCGCAAAGGTATCCTTGATCTGATCTTTTGTCGAGGAAATGCAGGTGAGATGGGCCAGGCTTTCGATGTGATATTCCTTTTTTATTCTGGACGCNNGGACCGTCCTGTCCTTCGCCTTTCCTCCCGCGCCATAGGTGACGCTGATAAAATCCGGGCCGATATCCGCAAGCCCGTCCAAGGTTTTGTAAATCGTCTCGATGGGCGAGTCCAGCTTGGGCGGGAAAATTTCAAGGGATATGACTGTCTTTTTTGTATTATAGATTTCGTTGATCTTCATGCCTTCAATTTCTCCTTGTCGTAAAAAACCTCCGCCAGGTATAAGCCCTGGGGCGGCGCCGTGTGCCCCGCAAGCCGTCTTTCCCTGCTTTCCATGATCGCGGGCAGGCTGTCGGGATCCTTTTTGCCGAGCCCCATGTCCACAAGGGTTCCGGCTATGATCCTGACCATATTATACAGAAATCCGTCTCCGATGATTTCAAATCCGATGCTCCCGTTTTCCATGGGGATGAACTGGGTGCTGTAAATCGTCCGGACGGTGGACTCCAGTTCTTTTCCTCCGGCTGCCTGAAAGCATTTGAAATCTCTGGTTCCCGGAAGATGTTCCGCACCGCGCTTCATGGCATCAAGGTCCAGTCCGCGGCCGGTCTGATAACAGTAATTTCTTTGAAACGGATCGGGCTTCTGCGAATCATCGATCTTATAGATATATTTTTTCCCGACTGCGTCGAACCTGGCATGAAAATCCGCGGGAACCTCCTCCGCGGCCAGAATCGCGATCTCGCCTGAGGTTTTCCTGGATTTCTCCGAGGCCGCCGAAGCAAAGATACCGTTTGCGACCAGGGGAATCTTTCCGGTTGGGATGCTGAATTCCGCGGTGAAGCTTGCCCTCTGTCCATAGGCGTGAACCCCGGCGTCGGTTCTGCTGGTTCCGTTGATCCGGACCGGCTGGGCGCATACGATGCCGAGAACCCGTTCGACTTCTCCCTGAACGCTTCTTTGGTCCGGCTGTCTCTGCCATCCGCAGAAGTCTGTGCCGTCATATGCGATTGTCAGAAGAACATTTTTCATCGGATTATTTGTTTCTTTCATGGCTTCAGAATTATTTTCAGAAAATCCTTATCTCTTGCCAATATCTCACGAGCGTCCCGATATTTCTGCCCGGCGTAAACCATGGGTTTCGCAGCCGCTCCGTAAGCGTCTATTTCAAGGCCCCGTGCGATATAGAGCGCACGGTACTGGTGATATTCCTGCGTTATGATGATTGCCTTGTCCACCAGAAAAATATCCCTTGCCCGGCACATGGATTCATAGGTTGAAAATCCGGCGGGATCCAGGATGATATCCTGGTCGGGAACCCCTGCCTCCAGGGCATAATCCCTCATGGCGCCGACCTCGTCATAACGGTCCTGCCCGTTGTCTCCGCTCAGCAAAAGCTTCGGGGCCGCGCCGTCCCGGTATAATTCGATCCCTTTATCCAGCCTGTCCCGGAGCATATAGTTCGGAGTACCGTCGGGCTTCAGTCCCGCGCCCAGAATAAGGATGCAGTCTGCGTCAAGCTTTGCCGCGGTTTCATCGGCGATCAGATATTCGTCCACTGAGGATTTCATATAAGAATTGATGGCCAGCGTCGCCGCTGAAAAGAGAACGATCAGAATCAATGCGAGGCTTCCTGTGACTTTTACGGTTTTCCTGAGCTTTGATCTTTGGTGTTTCATTGATTTTTACCGCGCTATTTCCTGGGAAGCTCGATCTGCTTGTGATCCTTTGACTCCCGGTACAGGGTAAATTTTCTCCCGATGGCCTGGACAAATTCGGCCTTCAGAAGTTCGGCCAGCTCGTTTGCGGTGTCCTTGGGATTCAGTTCGCAGCTTTCCTGGAGCTTTACCTTGACCAGTTCCCTCATTTCAAGACCCGTCTCCATCTCTTTGACGATATTTTCTGAAATTCCCGATTTTCCTATATATACCGTAGGCTCCAGCTCGTGGGCCAAACCTCTTAAAAAACTTCTTTGCTTGCTTGTGATCATTTCTCTCCTATTCCCCTATTTCCGGCATTCTCCGGCTCTCCCGCCGGGCGCCTCATCAGCCGCCTTTTTTCGTTAAATCGCTTAATATAATCAAAATATTATACTATTATTTGACGTTCTGCGTCAAATTTATTTCCTTTCGGAAAGTTTAAACCAGAAAATAACGCCGTCATCTTCGTTTCGGGCGCCGCAGGGGAACCGATATAGCTCCAGGATCGCGCGTGCTATCGCCAGGCCGAGGCCCGTACCCTTCGTATTGCTCCGGGACGCGTCCGCTTTTTTAAACGGCTCCCAGATTTCCTCCAGCTTTTCTTCGGGGATATGGCTGCCGCTGTTGTAAAACTCCAGCGTATCTTCCGCAATCCTGATCCGGATCGTTCCGCCGTAAGGGGTATGATCCAGCGCGTTGACATAAAAGTTATCGAGGACTCTCTCCATCAGGGATCGTTCCGCCTTGACCGCCCCGTCGCCCTCCAGCCGAACGGTCAGAGATCTCTCCGCGCAAACCTCCCGGTATCGCGCTGTAAGTCCGGCGCAGACTTCTCCAAGGGACACATCCTCATATTTGATCTGGAGTTTATCAGATTCCAATTTCGACAGCTCAAGCATCTCCCGGATGATCTTATCCATGCGCTCTACGTTGGTCTGAATACCTCCTGCGTATTGCCCCCGCTTCTCCTCGTTGATGTTTTCCATGAGATTCTGCGCATACCCTGAAATGATGCTCAAAGGGGTTTTCAGATCGTGGGCCAGGGCGCTTGTCAGCTCCTTCCGGCGGCTTTCCATCTCTTCCCGCTTCCGGTAGGTCTTGTAGGTCTGCATGGAGAGGATCAGCGCGGCGATAAAGAATACGACAAGGCAGCTTCCCCACACATAGGCCATGGTGCCGGCGCAGCGGTCCAGCAAGTTCACTTCACGCGCCATGACCGTCCATGCCGTGCTGTAAGGGTTTTCTTCATCATTGCCATCGATCATGTTCTGATACGGCATCACCAGATAGTAGCGGCAGATCACGAGATTTACCATCTCCCGGGAAGAAAGCAACGGCGCTTTCCTGACGGTTGCCTCTAATTTTTCTCTATCCGTCACCATGGTTCGCAGAGCCTGCTGTATTTCGCTTCCGGGTTCCCTGCCATATCTGGGGGTGAGGCCTCCATATTTGTAATATGGCAGTTCCTTTACATTCTCATAACCCGAGACGTACACCAGATCGCGGTCGGGGGATCCGCTGCCCGATACCACGTTTCCACCCTCGTCAAAGTTTTGGGCATAGATCGGCGTAACGCTGATCCTGTCGGGAATGATCATTCCATTGTCGACCCAAAGGCCTTCAATGGAAAGGGAATACCATGCGAGATCCCCGATCTTTTTCGGCTTTGGATCGGCATATACATAGGATTCGATTTCCTTTACCGTTTTCTCGTCGAACCATTCCCGGGGATCCATCTCTCCGTAAGCAACGTATTGGGTATCTCCCTCGCTTCTTTCCGTATAGCTGCAGATCCAATTATCGCTGGTATGATAGATGAGTCCGTAATCGCCGGTGTATACCGCCAGCTCCGTCCCGGAACCGTCGTTAAAGGACTTCTGCACAAGCTCCTTTTTTATCTGCCGTATATCTGTGATTTGATGGTCGGCATCGACGTAGTCCCGAAGAATTTCGCCCACCTCGCTATTGGTATACGAAGCATAGGTCCCGAACTGCAGCCCGCTGACCTTTTTTTCCTGCAGGATCAAAAATGCGGAAAATCCCGCCATGAGCACCAGATAGACGGCAAACAACGCGAAGAAGGTGCGGGTATAGATCCTGAATTTCATCCTGTTCTCTCTCAATTTTCAACCCTCCAGTCGATAACCCTTTTTAATCACGGTCTTGATCTGTCCGGAAGCGCTGCCCAGGGATTTTCTCAGCTTCTTCACGTGATTGTCCACCACCCTGTCGTTTCCCTCGAAATCGTAGCCCCAGACCCGGACCAAAAGGGTTTCACGGCTCACAAGCCTGCCGCGGTTCTCCATCAGTATTTTCAAAATCGCGTATTCTATGGGAGCCAGCGCCGCTTCTTCGCCATCTACGCGGACCGTGCAGCGGTAGGGGTTCAGCTTGATGTCCCCTGCCGTCATCTCTTCATCTCTGACCGTGCCCTTCGCGCGCCTGATCAGAGCCGTGACCTTTGCGTAAAGCTCTGCCAGGGAAAAGGGCTTGGAGATATAATCGTCGCAGCCCAGCCGGTATCCGTGCAGCCTGTCGTGCTCATCCTGCCTCGCGGTTATAAAGATGATGGGAACATCGCTGCTCTTCCTGAGCTCCCTGCAGATCGTGAATCCGTCCACCTCCGGCAGCATGACGTCCAGAAGAACCAGGTCATATTCGTTTTCCTCACATTTTTGGCTGCCCTCGCCGCCGGTCCCGGCGGTATCTATGCGAAATACCCCTTCGCTTTTCCCGTTAAAGTAGTCTGTGATGATTTCCCTGATCTCGGCATCATCTTCAACCAATAGAAGTTTGTACGCCATTTTTTCACCTCCAGATACAGGTTAACACAGCCGTCTATCCTTTCTGTGTCCGTATTAAAAAAAGTGGATTCGCCACTTCCGCTAGGAACCATAGGGGAGTTCCCTTCGGTGGCTGCAAGCAGTCTGAGCGCCATAGCTTCCTGTTGCATGGTCCGCAGCTTTCTGTCGCCTGATCCGCTGGGCTCGCCGACACCTAGAGGTCCCATTGCTCAAAATGCCGAGCAGGGAGTATCCTTCCCGCTCTCCATGTTCAGATTTCTCAGTATGGAGTAACACTTTGCTCAAATTTTCAAGCA
>DLFX01000307.1 GCA_002482405.1 Firmicutes bacterium UBA7709
CGAGGCGACGTCCACCTCCACCGGAATCTTTGCCAGCTTTTCAATGATGAACTTGCCCACCAGGCCGGCGTGATAAGCCGTGCCGCAGGCTACGATATATACCTTGTTGAACCTTTCCAGATCTTCTTTCGTCAGTGAGATGCCGTCAAGCTTGATGATCCCGTCGTCGGAAAGCCTGCGGTTCAGCGTTTCATACAGGCCCTTGGGCTGTTCGTGGATCTCCTTGAGCATGAAGTGGTCGTAGCCTTCCTTNNTCCTTTTCGGCGGCGTCCGCGTCCCAGGTGACGTGGAATACATCCCGCTTCGCTTCTTTTCTTTCGGCGTTGTAAATTTTTACGTCGTTCTTGGTCAGGACGACCGTTTCATTGTTTTCAATGAGATAGATCTTCCGGACGTGCTTCAACAGGGCCGGAATATCCGACGCGATGAAATTGCAGCCTTCCCCGAGACCGACGACCAGCGGACTGTCTTTTCTTACGGCCACCAGCTTATCCGGTTCTTTGCTGCAGACTAGNNGATGCCATAGGCGCCCCGCATCTTGCTGACAGCCTTAAAAACGGCATCTTCCAGATCTCCGTCATAGTAAAGCCCGATGAGATGGGCGATGACCTCGGTATCCGTCTCAGAGGCGAATACGGTCCCGTGCTCTTTAATGAGCCATTCCTTCAGCTCTATGTAGTTTTCGATAATACCGTTATGGACGACCGCGATGGTGTGATCCATATTGCTGTGAGGATGCGCGTTGACGTCCGACGGCGCTCCGTGGGTCGCCCATCTGGTATGTCCGATACCGACGCTGCTGGCAAAGTGCTCGTTTGCGATGGCGGCCTCCAGATTTGCTATCCTGCCCTTATATTTTCGAACCTCGATTCTGCCGTCCTTGTAGAGGGCTATGCCCGAGGAGTCATATCCTCTGTACTCCAGTTTCTTTAATCCTTCGATGATGATATCGCAGGCGTTTCCGTCGCCAATATATCCTACAATTCCGCACATATCAATTTCCCCCTATCCTAATCTCTTTGTCAATAATGACGCCAGATTTTCCGCCAGCTTTGTGATCTGCTCGATGTCCTTTCCTTCCAGCATAACCCTGACCAGCGGCTCCGTACCTGACGGACGGATCAATACTCTTCCTTCGCCGTCCATGATGTCTTCCAGCCGTTTGATTTCATCGCAGATCTCAGGATCCGACATATATTTTTTCTTGTTTTCATTTTTGATTTTTGCATTTTTCAACACCTGGGGATAGATGGTCACCTCGTCCGCCAGAGCCGAGGGCTTCGTCCCCGACGATTTGACCGCTTTGATCAGTTGCAGCGCCGAAAGGACTCCGTCTCCCGTGGTGGTGTGGTTCAAAAATATGATATGCCCCGACTGTTCCCCGCCGATGACGCAGCCGGTCTTAAGCATGCTTTCCAGCACGTAGCGGTCGCCCACCTGGGTCGTTTCCACGCTGCAGTTTATGCTCTTGATGGCGCGATGGAAACCGATATTGCTCATAACCGTCGCCGTGACTCTGTCTCCGGGAAGCTGGTCATTGCCCTTCAACATCTTCGCACATATGTAGATCATCTTGTCGCCGTCGATTATCCTGCCCAGCTCGTCAACGGCGATGAGCCGGTCGGCGTCGCCGTCAAATGCCAGCCCCAGGTCGGCGTTCAGGGATAAAACCTTCTGCTGCAGCTCCTCCGGATGGGTGGACCCGCACCGGTCGTTGATGTTGATTCCGTCGGGCTTATTGTGGATGGCCGTAACGTCCGCCCCCAACCCGCGGAAAACCTTCTCTGCGACCCGGGAAGCCGCGCCGTTTGCACAGTCGATCACCAGATTCATTCCCTGAAGATCGGTGTCGATGGTGCTCTTAAGAAAATCAACGTACAGGGTAAGGGCATCCTCCTCCGCCTCCATGCAGCGTCCGAGCTTATCTCCCGTGATATGGCTGTTGACGTCGATGTTTCTGAGGATGATATCCTCTATTTCATCCTCAATGTCGTCATCGAGCTTGAAGCCTTCTCCGTTAAAAAACTTGATCCCGTTGTATTCAAAGGGATTGTGGGACGCCGAAATCACCACGCCGGCGTCGGCTTTATAATACCGGACCAGATATGCCACCGCCGGGGTCGGAAGGACTCCCGCCTTGATCACATTTCCTCCCATTGCAAGGATTCCGGCGCTGATGGCATCCTCCAGCATATCTCCCGATATTCTCGTATCCTTTGCGATGAGTACGACCGGTCTCTGCTGATTCTCCCTGCTGAGGACATAGGCTCCGGCCTTTCCCAGATTAAACGCGAGCTCCGGGGTCAGCTCCGAATTGGCTACTCCCCTCACTCCGTCAGTTCCAAAAAGTCTGCCCATTGTTATATTGCTCTCCTTACTAGACTGCCCAACGGCAAAATTACGCGATAAAATCTACGAAAAACTCGTAGATTTTATCCGCTGCTCCGCTACTCTGTCTCATTTAACGTGATGTGGACCTCTTCCGGATCCACGGTGATATGTCCCAGGGCCTTTTGATAGCGGACCTGGACCTTCGCCGTCGCCGAGATCAGAGATTCGGCGTCCAGCGTAAGATATGGCTGTAAATCTTCTTTTGAAAGCCCGTTGATCACCTCTTCGCTTCCCGAGGCGGTGACGGTGATCTGAGGCGTTGTGATCTTGATGTTGGAAAGACCGTCCAGGCCTTCCATCTGTATCTCGCCGGCTCCATAGGTGAACTCTTTCGTCGCCAC
>DLFX01000364.1:0-3880 GCA_002482405.1 Firmicutes bacterium UBA7709
AGGAGGGAAGAGCATTGGGATTCACAGACGAAGTAGGAATTGACCTTGGAACAGCAAACGTTTTGGTTTATATAAAGGGAAAGGGCGTCGTTTTAGACGAGCCTTCCGTGGTTGCCATCAACAGAGATACCAATGAAATACTGGCAGTAGGGGAAGAAGCTCGGCAGATGCTTGGCCGGACTCCCAGCAATATTATCGCGGTGAGACCGCTTCGGGACGGCGTTATTTCCGATTATGACGTAACGGAAAGAATGCTGAAGTATTTTATCAGAAAGACCTGCGGAAACAGCAGATTCTTTAAGCCGAGAATCATGGTCTGCGTGCCCAGCGGCGTTACCGAAGTGGAAAAAAGAGCGGTAAGGGAAGCGGCTACACAGGCGGGCGGCAAAGCCGTTTATCTGATGGAGGAACCGGTGGCCGCGGCGATCGGCGCGGGACTTGACATTTCAAAGCCGGATGGAGTCATGATCATCGATATCGGAGGAGGAACCACGGATGTTGCCGTGATCTCTCTGGGCGGGATCGTAACGAGCACTTCCGTCAAGGTGGCCGGAGACAAATTTGACGAGGCCATCATCAAATATATGAGAAAAGAGCATAAGCTTTATATTGGAGAACGTACCGCCGAGGAAATGAAAATGACCATCGGCACGGCATATCCGAGAGAAGAAGTTGTTGTGAAGGAATGCAGAGGCAGAGACCTGGTGACAGGGCTTCCCAAATCCATCGAAATCACGTCGAAAGAGATGATGGAAGCGCTGGAAGAACCGCTGCAGGTGATCTGCGAGGTCGCCCACGGCGTGCTGGAAAGAACGCCGCCGGAACTGTCTGCCGATATCAGCAACGGCGGTATCGTGCTTACCGGCGGAGGCGCGCTGCTGCACGGAATCGACAAGAGGATCGAGGAACGTACGGGGATTCATGTCAGAATCGCAGAAGACCCGAAATCCTGCGTTGCCGTTGGTACCGGAAAGGCCTTAAATTCAATTGATGCGATTGAAAACAATCAAATGAATAAAAGGCGCCAGTACGTTTAAAATTTAAAAGGGAAAAGCTCTCGTCCAGAGAGCTTTTTTTACGCACCTAGCCCCGTTTGCAAAGCAAACGTCGGCAGGCGCTATACGGAAATTCCCCGGCTTTAGCCGGAATGGAATTTTTCCGTTACAATTACAATTGTGGCGTGCCGCGTATGGGAGGATTAAAAATGTCGAAACTCGAGCTTATCGCTACGGCAACGTTCGGCTTAGAGGCTGTTGTCAAAAGAGAGATCGAAAACCTTGGATTCAAAATATTGAAGTCGGAGGACGCGAAAATAACCTATATGGGCGACGAGCGGGCCATCGTGAAATCGAATCTCTGGCTGCGCTGTGCCGACAGGGTTCTGGTCAAGCTGGCGGAATTCAACGCCCTTTCCTTTGAAGACCTCTTTCAGCAGGCGAAGGCGCTGCCCTGGGAGGAATGGCTCCCGGAGGATGCCAAGTTTACCGTCACGGCGACCTCGGTCAAATCAAAGCTCCACAGCGTTCCAGACTGTCAGGCCATAGTGAAAAAGGCCATCGTGGAAAAGCTGAAGGAGACTTACCACTGCCAATGGTTTGCGGAAACCGGACCCGAATATGTCGTCAAGGTGACTTTGCTGAAGGATAGGGCCACCGTGACCCTCGATACCAGCGGGGCAGGGCTTCATAAGCGCGGCTACCGGGTAAAGGATGTTGCAGCGCCCATCAAAGAGACCCTCGCCGCGGCGATAGTACAGCTGTCGTTCTGGAAGGAAGGCCGCCTGCTGCTGGATCCCTTCTGCGGATCCGGGACCATTCCCATCGAGGCGGCGCTGATCGGAAAGAATATCGCGCCGGGTTTAAACCGGAAGTTCGCCTCGGAGCAATGGCCTGTGATCCCCGACAACCTCTGGAAGGAAGAACGGAAGGCGGCCTTTGAAGCGATCAGAAATGACGTGGATATCAGGATACAGGCCTCGGATATTCTGCCCTCCGCCGTTAAGGCGGCGCGGGAAAACGCCATGGAGGCAGGAGTTGACGACTGCATCGACTTTCATATCAAACCGCTGAAGGACGTCCGGTTCACGGAAAATCACGGCATCGTGGTCTGCAATCCGCCTTACGGAGAACGGATAGGGGAAAAGGATGAGATCCGCCGGATCTACTCCGACCTGAAAAAGCTGTTTGAAGGAAACCCCACCTGGTCGTTGTACCTGATTACGACGGACAAGGACTTTGAGACCATCGCTATGGGCAGACCCGCCGACCGCCGCAGGAAGTTATATAACGGCCGGCTCGAGGTCACTTATTACCAATATTACGGAACGAAACCGGCAAAAGGATGAGAATCGCGCCCCTGTTCTACGCCCTTTCACAATTGCGATTGGCATAAGTTGACACCTGGTTATGGATAACTTATAATATAGTTGCGAAAACGACATAATATAATTATGGGGGTATATGCGATGAGATATGAGGAATTTGTAAAAAATATGATCGAGGAGTACATTTCTAAGGGAAAAATCCAGACGGACGACTTCCCCGACATGGAAATCTACATGGATCAGGCGGAGACGTTTCTGAACAGAGAGCTGGATATTTACAAAAAGGGACAGAAGGATAAGGTCATCACGAAAACCATGATCGGCAACTACGTGAAGCATGACATGCTTCCCAGGCCTGTCAACAAGAGATATTCCAAGGATCATCTGATTCTGCTGGCGCTCATTTTCTATCTGAAGGGCACCTTCCAGATGGAGGAGATCGAAAAGATTCTGAGACCGCTGATCGATAACTACAACTCAAAATTTGACGATAAGATCGATCTGGCCGCGCTCTATGACGGGATACTGGAAGTCCAGGCGGCGGAGCAGGAAAACCTGTCCAAAAGCGTTGAGCGCATGATTGAGGAGAGCAAATACCGGCTGAGGGAGACGGCCCTTTCCGACGACGACATGCTGGAGCTGTTCATGTTGATCGTAAATCTTTCCCTGAAGGCTGACGCCCAGAAATTTTTAGCCCATAAGCTTTTCCAGGAATACATTTTAAAACCCAAGCAGAAAAAATAAAAAACTAATATAGAAAGAAGGTTGCACCCATGTCAGTTAACTTAAAAGGAAGAAGTTTTTTAACACTGATGGATTTTACCCCGCAGGAAATACGGTACCTGCTGGATCTGTCCCACGATTTGAAAGCAAAAAAAAGAGCGGGAATTTCCGGGGATCGGCTGAAGGGAAAAAACGTCGTTTTGCTGTTTGAAAAGACCTCCACCCGGACGAGGTGCGCGTTTGAGGTCGCGTGTCTGGACGAAGGCGCCCATGTGACGTTTCTGGATTCGGGCAGCTCTCAGATGGGAAAGAAGGAATCCCTGGAGGATACCGCCAAGGTGCTGGGAAGGTTTTACGACGGCCTCGAATACAGAGGATATGAGCAGAAGGTCGTTGAGGACCTGGCGAAGCATTCCGGCGTTCCCGTATGGAACGGACTCACGGACATCGACCATCCGACCCAGATCCTGGCCGATATGCTCACCATGGAAGAGCATATGGCAAAACCCCTGAACAAGGCAAAGGTCATCTTCTGCGGGGACATCAGAAACAATATGTCCTACGCATGGATGTACGGCTGCGCCAAAATGGGGATCCATTTTGTGGCTTATGGTCCGGATGAGCTGGAAGTTGACGGGAACGNNAAGAAAGGTCGCCGCGGAAACGGGAGCCGTCATAGAGGTGACAAGCGATCCCGCATGCCTTCTGGGCGCCGATGTGATCTATACGGACATATGGGCATCAATGGGGGAAGAGGACCAAATCCCCGCAAGGGTGAAAATGCTGACGCCCTTCAAGGTCACCATGGAAATGCTGGCGGCAACCGGAAATCCG
>DLFX01000364.1:3919-4077 GCA_002482405.1 Firmicutes bacterium UBA7709
GGCAAAGGAATGGAAGGAAAAGGGCTACGATATCCGGGAGGTGACGGACGAGGTTTTCCGCAGCCGGCACTCCGTGGTCTTTGATGAGGCGGAAAACAGGATGCATACCATTAAGGCAATCGTCGTCGCGACCATCGGAAACTGAAAGATCAGACTCA
>DLFX01000200.1:0-4657 GCA_002482405.1 Firmicutes bacterium UBA7709
TCAGGAAAAAATTTTTGAACTGTCAGAAGAGGTTATCAACGAATGCCTCATTTTAATTTGAATTTCCAGATTTTTTTATAGAAATCAGAGGATGTCAAAGTAAATATTGCTTGTAATATAACGTCCCGCTTCGGTTAAGTTATCATTAAGGCGGTGATGAAATATGAGTAAAAAAAAATCTGACAAGAGCGTCAGAATGGATCAATTAAAGGCCAAATTCCGTGAAGAAACCGGATTTGTCATCTCACAATATGGAAACCTGGATAAAGCCGAGCTGACCTCTAGACAAAACGGCTACGTGGGAGGATATATCGGCGGTACCATGACCAAGAGAATGATCGAAATGGCTGAGGAGCAGATGTCAAATCAGGAAGCAAGACAGTAAAAAGAAAAAATACCAACATTTGCATTATACAAAATGTTGGTATTTTCTTTTATCCTTATTTTGCTTTGCCGGGCCAAATCAGTTTCATGTTTTTATCCGGACAAATGCTGCAGCACAGGCCGCATCCCCTGCATCGTTCTCTATGTATCGCAATGCCTGTTCCTGTTTTATCGATAGCCCCGTAAACGCACCCTTTTACGCATTTATGGCAATCTGCCCTTGTGCATTCTGCGATGAGGTGGGATACGACCGGCTCAACCTGAATCTCGTCAAAGGCTTTCAGCCCAGATAGGGCGGCGCCGCGGACCTGAGCAAGCTCTTCGATACCGTTCTTCCTCATCCACGCTTCCAAATCATCCTTCACTTTGCCGATATGCTCAAATCCGTTTATCATAATGGACGTTCCCATTTGAATGGCAGACGCGCCCAGCATCATATACTCCAAGACGTCCTCGCAGGTTTCAATGCCGCCAATTCCGCACACGGGCAGTCTGGTGCTCTGTGAAATGGTTGCGACAGACGCCAGGCCCAGGGGTTTGATCGCAGGGCCTGAATATCCGCCATAGGTCGGCAGATACGGTTTTCTATTCTCAAGGTCAACGCCGAGAATGCACCGCACCGTATCGATGGCGCTTATAGCGCTCCCTCCAGCGTTTTCTACCGCACGGGCGATCTTCGACATATTGGTGACGTTCTGAGAAAGCTTCACCATGACGGGAAGATTCACACTGCTGACAACTTTTCTGGTCATTTCAAAAATTTTATCCGCACTGGCAGCCATGACTTCCAGTCCTTCTCCCATTGGAGAGGCAAGTCCCAGCTCGATGGCGTCCACGCCGATTTTTTTCATTTTACCCGCAATATAACTGATCTCCGAGGAGGTCTGAGCACAAATGCTGGCAATAACAATCCCGCCCTGACTTTTGGCGATGTCGATTTCCCGCTCCCATTCTTCCAGGAGAATATCGCTGTAAAGCCTGATATTCTGAACTCCACCGTTACGATAAGCGATCCGGGGCCGGACGTCGATATTAACTTCATTGACAATGGTCTCCGTCACAACAGCACCCGCACCGGCCAGAAATGCATTTTTAATCATCTCTCCATTCCTTGACCAGGGGCCGGCCGCTACAATAATTGGATTTTTCAGCTTTAATCCCATAAATTCCACGGCTAGCGTCATGCTCTTTTCCTCCTTAACGGTTAAAAAATTTCTTTGACCCGATCCTGATGCCCGCACGATTTGCGCACTTTAAGCTTTGATTGAATTAATATTTCCTGCGGTCCGCTGTTTTCGTCACGGTCCTCCTCCATCAAATCGAATAAAAGCCTTGCGGCCACCAGCCCCATCCGATACTGCGGCTTTGCCACGGTGGTCAGTTTGGGTTCTATAAATCCGGATATTTTTAAGTTATCAAACCCTACGATTGCAATGTCCTGAGGAATTCTAAAGCCGGCCTGCTTTATTTTTTCCATAGCTCCGATTGCCATCATATCAGATGTGAGCAGGATTGCTTCCGGCCGGTCTGCCAGGTTTAGTATCTGACTGGCGCCAAGCAGCCCTCCTTCAATGCTGTTTTCTGTTTCTACGATATATTCCGGTCTGCAAATCAGTTTTTCTTCCTCCACAGCCGCAAGAAAACCTTCCAGCTTATCAGAGTTTTCAGCCTTCGGACGGCTTCCGTATATCATTCCGATCTTTCGATGTCCGATTTCTGCTATATGCCTGACTGCCTCGATGGTTGCCGTTTTATAATCCGTATACACCAGATTCTCATCCGCCAGCGCTTCATTTTTTCCGATCAATACCACGGAGATACCCTGCTTTTTAAGCTGAAGCAGGTCGTCCTTTTTCAAAAAAGACGAAACCAGGATTATCCCGTCCACCTTTCCGGTGATAAGAGTGTCAATATACTCTTTTTCCTTGTTCCGGTCCTCTTCCGTAGTGCAGAGTATGATATTGTATTTTCTCTGACGCGCCACGTCTTCTACGCCCTTCGCAATTTCCATGTATCCCAGATCCAGCGTATCCGGGATAAAAAGCGCGATGACATTTGTTCTGTTTAATTTCAGGCCCCTGGCAAACCAGTTCGGAGTGTAGTTCAGGCTTTCCATAACATTGAGAATATGATCTCTCGTATCAGGGGCGACTGCCTCAGGATGGTTTAAAACTCTTGATATGGTAGCAACAGAGACTCCTGCTTTTTCCGCTACTGCTTTTATGTTCAAGTATCTTCACCTCTCCTTAGACAAAAATATATTGAATCAATTTCACAGCCGTGCTGTATCAGCTCCATTGAATTTATTTTCATTATATAATAAGCAGAAGAGTTTGTATATCAAACTCTTCCGCTTATTCTGACGC
This sequence comes from Firmicutes bacterium UBA7709, assembly GCA_002482405.1. The sequence continues at coordinate 2,751 of DLFX01000200.1, forward strand.
TTTTTTATGCAGGTGCTAGAAATGTACGTTTTTTACTGCCGGCGTGGTGGAAGCGATCAACTTCCCGCTCCGGTAAGAGTACAGCAAAGCGGATTTCTCGTTCAGAGCATCGTAGAAATTGGATGCGTCCAGCACGATAAAGTCGGCGGGATTGCCCTCTTTAATGCCATAATTGCTTAAATGGAGGGTCCTGGCGGCATTGTGGGTAATGAACCGATAGGAATTCATGATCTCTTCATATCCCATCATCTGGCAGACGTGAAGCCCCATATGAACAACGTCCCGCATATTGCCGTCTCCCAGCGGATACCACGGGTCAAAGAGGTCGTCGTGTCCAAATGAAACATTGATTCCGGCTTCCACCAATTCCTTTACCCGGGTGACTCCCCTCCGCTTCGGGTATGTGTCCATCCTTCCCTGCAGATGGGTATTCACCAGCGGATTTGAAACAAAGTTGATTCCGCTCATCTTTAAAAGCCGGAATAATTTTGAGGTATAGGCATTGTTATAGGAATGCATCGCGGTGGTGTGGCTTGCGGTGACCAGCTCTCCCATTCCGGCCTCATAGGCCCGGCACGCCAAAGTTTCCAGTCCGCGGGAAGCTTCATCGTCGATTTCATCGCAGTGGACGTCCACCAGCTTATCGTATTTTTCCGCCAATTTCATTGCGAAATTCAGCGATTCGACACTGTATTCCCTTGTGAATTCAAAATGCGGAATCGCGCCTACGCAATCAGCACCCATCTTTACCGCGTTTTCCATCAGCTCCTCGCCCTTTGGATAGGACTGAATTCCTTCCTGGGGAAACGCTACGATCTGAATGTCGACGATGCCCTTCAACTCTTCTTTCAGCTCCAGCATGCCCTCCATGGCGATCAGAGTCGGATCCGTCACATCGACATGAGTCCGCACAAATTGAATTCCATTTGCGGCCTGCATCCTGACCGCCTTTCCGGCCCGGTCCTTTACATCCTGTTTGGTGAGCTTTTCTTTTCTCTTTGACCAGCATTCGATCCCTTCGAAAAGGGTTCCGCTCATATTCCAGCACGGGTCTCCCGCCGTAAGGCAGGTATCCAGATGCACATGGGACTCAATGAACGGCGGAAGGGCCATGGAACCGCTGCAGTCGATCACCTCTTCCCCCGGCAGGGGGGCCAAATCCCTTGCGATTGTCTCAAATTTTCCACCGTTTACGCGGATATCCGTTGTTTCAGGATTATTTTCAATTCTTATATTTTTGATCAGCATGACAAACTCCTTCACAGTTTTACTCGTTGCAAGCCCCTTTTCGGTTCAAGTTCTCAGCAACCTTTTAAACAATTATGCATTTACGCATTCTTTTTGGAACGCCTGGCGAATTCAGAAATGAGACAGATCACAGCCGCGACGATCAGCGCGTTGACCGGAGCGACGCCCCATGGAACCAGAATTCCTACCAGCGCTCCGCAGATNNAAACCGCTCATCGTGTTCATCAGCGTCTGCGCCGTATTCTTTTTTATTCATATAATAATGGATGATCAAAACAGCTCCCACCGGGGGAATCATTCCGCTAAGCAGGCTCAAATAGCTTACGAAATTGTAGTACAGCCATACGGCGGTTATGGTTCCTATCGCTCCGGCGACGAGCACCAGCGGTTTCATTGGGACTTTAGTGATATTGGAAACGCCCAGTCCGGCTGTGTACAGCGCGTTATTGTTTGTCGTCCAGATATTCAGACCCAGCGTGATCACTGCAGGAAGCGCCAGACCCTGGAGGATTAAAATATTAAAGATATCAGCGACTCCGGTCACCGCGCCGCCAACGGCCCCAAACACCATCATAATCGAATTGCCGACAAAAAATGCCACTACCGTAGCGATGATCGCGGTTCTGGGAGTCCTGGCGAAACGTGAAAAGTTTGGAGTT
>DLFX01000200.1:4665-14988 GCA_002482405.1 Firmicutes bacterium UBA7709
CAGCGTCAGGGGTTTTGCCGGATTTTCAGAGAAAACGTTCATGAAACCGCCGACTTCATTGATTCCCCAGTTTACGGAGTAAACACCAAGAATTGCAATGAGAGGAACCGCGATGGAGCCCAAAATGGCGAGAGCTTTAATGCCGAAATAAGCCGTTAAGGTCATGACGACGCCTGTAATTACAATGAGAATCCACACAGGCACATGAGTCAGACCCGATACCGGTATTGCGAACATCGCTACGCCTACTCCAAACCACCCGATCTGCGTAAAGCTGATGATCGCAGACGGAAGATAAGAGCCGTATTGTCCAAAAGAATGATGCGCTAAAAGATCTAAAGATAATCCCGTTTTTTGTCCGATGTAACCCAAGGTGCCGCAATATACGCCTAGAAAAGCGTTCCCTATAACTACCGCGAGAAAAAAATTCATTAAATTCAGGCCGATCCCGAGATTGCCCCCTGCAGTCAAGCTCGGGGTAAAAAATGTAAAACCAACGAGCACAACCATTGCAGCCCAGATGCCCTGTATCTGATGTTTCGGTGGAACAGCAGATAATGAAAACTCTGTGTCTGCAACATCCTTTCGCTTCTTTTTTTCGACTTCTTGCATAGTGGTCTCCTTTCTTTTCTAAAGCCGTATCTCTTCGGACTTTAGATGACGCGCTTTTAACGGATCAAACAAATATGATAATCAATTACATTCTCTATTTCCTTATTTTTCAACATTTATGTAGTATTCCATGAATTATTCTGGCGTTTTAATGTAATTGATTACATAGGTCAAATCTATAATAGCAAACTGCCTCTGCAGTGTCAATATAGAAAATTCAATTTTCTGAAAATATGTCAAAAAACGATGCTCTTGGCGCGGGCGATTTTTTGTTTTGCCGCATCCTTTTCTTCGTAATTTTCACAATATTTCGTGTTTGGTTCTTCTATCAGTGCTTCGTTTACAAATCCATTTACTGGGAGTATAATTCGCTTGTAACTATTTTATTTTTCATGTCAAAGAGTTTAAAGGAGTGACCAAATGTCTAAAATTCAAACTGAAGGAGCAATTCCAGCGAAAAATAATGCTGGAAATTCCTTCCTGCTAGTTGCACTAGTTTTTTTTGTTTTTATCGGCATCGCCTTTTGTCCCGCATTTAACGAAAATGTAGCTCATAGCATTGCCGAGCTGACCGGACAAGCAGCTTCCCCGGCATCCGCCCAAGCACAGACCATTTTTGAGATTCTGCAGTATAACCGTTCCATACATGTCCTTGCAATGTTATTGCTCGGGTTCGGATTCCTGATGTGCTTTGTCCGAGGCCATGGATTCAGTTCTATCACAGCAACACTGCTTGTTGTCAGCGTTTCCATTCCGGTTTATATGCTTGTCAAAAGCTTCGCAGGGGAAGGTTCCGCACTCAGCATTGAAACATTCCTGTTCGCGGAATTTTGTGCTGCCAGCCTGCTGATCACAATCGGGGCCCCTCTGGGCCGACTCAAGATGGATCAGTATCTACTGCTCGGTGTTTTATTTGTCCCGGTCTACTTTTTCAACGAATGGCTTATTCTTGAAAGCGGTTATTTTAAAGGATTTTTAGATACCGGCGGAAGTGTCGTCATTCATGCCTTCGGAGCTTATTTCGGCATGGGGCTGATCGCCGGAACGTTCAACAAATTTAAGGAGGGCGATACCTGTGAAAGCGACTCCATAAGCAATCAATTTTGCCTGCTTGGAAGCCTCATTCTCTGGGTTTTCTGGCCATCTTTCACCAGCGCTATCGTCGCCCCTGATCGAATTGTTTTAACCGCTATTAACACGGTTTTTGCACTTTGCGGAGCAACTGTCGCCACCTACATTTTCTCTAAGATGATTCGCGGCCACATTGATGTGGAAGATATCGCAAACGCAGCATTGGCTGGCGGAGTAGCCATTGGTTCCACCTGTGATTTAGGAAATCCCGGCATGTCCATACTGGTCGGTCTTGCCGCAGGAGCACTAAGCACTTGCGGTTTCAGCATCATTGCGCCGAAAGTGCAAAATCTGCTCAAAGGCACGGATACATGCGGCGTTCACAACCTGCACGGCATGCCCGGCATATTGGGAGGGCTATCGGCTATTATTATTACCGGCAATGTCGGAACCCAACTGTTTGGCATCGTTACCACCGTTGTCATTGCCTTTGTCGGCGGTAAGATTGCCGGTATCATTATAGGACTTCTTGGGACAAAGAGTGCGCTTTACAGTGATATGGATGAATTTGAAGAACCGGAATACATAAACTGATCCGTTTATACGGCACGATAAAAAAGCGGATTCATTCTTAGTCAGGAAGAACGAATCCGCTTTATGGTGCCGCATAATCCCTCATTGTCTGATGGATCACGCGGCGGCTCAAACCAAATTGGTTGATTTGACATATGTGATATATCTGCCCACAAGGGTTATGATAAGGTTACATACCAGAACCGGATTGCGGTAACAAGGCCCACCAGGAATGCAAATATCAGTCCCACATTCAGTATTTTGTTCGCCTTATGCTCTCCTACCAGGGATTTTTTATTGATCAGAATGAACCACGCCAGAATACCGATCGGCATGAAGGTGGCGTTGAAGGCGCCCCCCCAAGTGACTATGGAATAAGGATTGAAGCCGAAGATCGGAATGATAAAGCCGCAGACCAGCATGATCAGCTGAATCGCTTTAAAGTTTCTCGTTTCAGGCTTTGTATCCCAATTGAACATGTCCGTCAGCACATAAGCTTCTACGGCCGTTTCCGCAATCATGGTGCTGAAGGCCGCTCCAAATAAGCCCAGGCAGAATAGATATGTACTGAATTTACCGGCAAAAGGTTCCAGGGCCACTGCCGCATCGATGGCGCCGGTGGGTGTGACACCGTTGTTGAATAAGGTAGATGTTACGACGATCAGAACAGCAAACTGCACAAGCAGCAGGAAAATATTTGTCAAAACTGTTTCAAACCGGAAGATGCCCAATTTCTCCGTGTTATAGTTGTTGTTTTTCGAGGCATAGGCCTGAATAGCGGGTACGTTGACCGCCAGCGCCGATCCCAACACCGCCGTAAACAGCAGTACATCAGCTTTAGAGGTAGGCAGCCTGAACGAAACCAACCCTTTGAAGAAGCCCGCCCAGTCCACATCTACGAAAAACAGCGCCACGACAAAGCTCAACGACAAAACGTATACCATGTACTGCATACCTTTTTGGATAAATTGAGTGGCCGACTTCCCCGGAATCAGTACGAAGATGATACCTAAGACGATCATGACAATGCTGCCCATGCTGTTGGACATACCGGGAATCACTGTGTGCGCGACATTGCCCAGCAAAGCGATTTGAACCCCGAAGAAAACGGTATTAACGATTAGGATTGCGGCTCCGGTAACATACCCGAAGGCAGGATTGATTTCCTTCTTGATCAGTTCAACAGGGTTCATATTTGTGATGACTGTCAGTTTAACGCAAGCATAGATTGCGATGAAGATTGCCAACGTTGCCAGCGCAAAGACCCATCCGAAGATAAATCCCGTGGCAGCTGCCAGCAGAACCGAATTGGTCACTGTGGCGCCTCCGATGTTCAAGCCTGCCGCCATCCACGCAGGGCCTGTAGACCTCACTTTTTCGATGAAATTCATCTGTTCAAATGCTTTTTCTTTTGTCTCCGATGATGTTCCCATTTCTGTTCCTCCTTCAATAGATTTGTTTCTAATTATTGGCAAAGTCTTTATTTCCGGTTTGACTCCCGAAGCTTAAAAAACAGCTTTTCTTTTGTGATCGGCAAATCTCGGAAGGAAATGCCGGTGGCATCCTCGACTGCATTTCCTATCGCTGCCGCCAGTGCGATTACCGAGCTTTCGGCAATTCCCTTTGATCCGAAGGGTCCCGGACCATCTTCGTTCTCGATAAAGTATCCCTCGATATCCTCCGGAACATCTTTGCTTGTGGGAATGCAATAATTCAAAGGGTCAGCGTTCAGCAATCTTCCGCGGAGATCATACACCATCTTTTCCATCAATGTGTGCCCCAAAGCCATCACCGCTCCGCCTATCTCCTGGTTTTCCGCCTGTAAAGGATTGATTGCCTTACCCGCATCGGTTACGTTTATGATTTTTTTTACATTGATCACCCCTGTTTCCTTATCCACAGTTAATTTGACTGCGGTTACCACCAGCTCCCAGAAGTCGGCGGTTCCTCCCAGGTCTGCCTCTTTGGACTTCTTGCCTCTAAAACATCCTCTTCCTATGACATCCGCCTGATATGGTCCAAAATAATTTATAAAAAAGTTTTGATAGCTTACGTCATTGCCTTCAAATAATATGTGCCCCTTTTTGAGCTCAATTTTATCCCTGTCAACATTGTAGAACTCAGAAACATATTCCTTTATCTGCTCATTGATATCCTTACAGGCTTCCACCACCGCACTTCCCATGGATACGGTTGAGCGGCTTCCCGCCGTGGCCTGATCAAAGGGCGNNGCGGTTGAGGTATCGCCCATTTGCATCTTTACCAGATCAAAAGGAATCCCCAGTGAATCGGCGACAATCTGCTTTAAAACTGTCCTGGACCCCTGGCCCATATCCGTGGTCCCCACGCTGGCCGTGGCGCTTCCGTCGGCATGCAGCCTGACGATCGCGTTGGAACTGGACCCGGGAATGGGATTCTTTATGCCGATGGCAAGCCCATACCCTTCCCCCGGCGAGCTCTCACCGCGAAAGCCAATCATCTCAACGGCTTTTTCAAAGGCGGACTTCCAGTCTCCATCTGCCGGAGTGTCGTTGGGCCTAAAGACCTCTCCTTTGTCGGGGATGTTTTTTCTTCTCAAGTCCAGCCTGTCAATTCCCATGCGCCTGCTGGCCTCATCCAACTGTCTTTCAAGGGCCCAGTTGAGCTGGGGCATGCCGAATCCCCGAAAGGCCGTGCTCGGCGAAGTGTTGGAATTTACCACTCTTACTTTTATTTCAGCATTTTGGGTTTTATAAGCGCCGCAGGCTGTATAGCCCGCTTTCTGGGCAATTCTCGGTCCCTCTGCCGCATAAGCGCCAATCAGATAGTTGGTTTCGATATTCTGAAAGAGGATGTTCCCCTCTTTGCCGAATCCCGTTTCTATCGTCGTCGTATTTGCAAGCCTTCTGGCTGCATAAAACCCCTCTTCAAAGCTCATGACCATCTTGATGGGCCGTTTCAGCCTCAAAGCCAGATACGCGGCGATGGGCTCAAGCTTCGGATAGCCCTTCCCGCCGAAACCGCCGCCTATTTCCTCTGCTGCAACCCTGATCTTGCTCTGCGGGATGCCGAGGCTGCCGGAAATCACCCTTCTGAGGATAAAGGGATGCTGAATCGGAGTGTAAATCGTCAGCCCCCCATCCTCCGGCACGGCCAGGCAGCCGTAGTTCTCTATGGAAAAATGATAAATCATGGGAAAGCTATAGGTGTTTTTTATGATAAAGTCCGCATTTTTTCTTGCGGCGTCCACATCGCCCCAGCGGAAATCATATTCATCAAAGACATTGTGATGCAGTCCCTCTCTCTTCTCCGGCAAATAATCGCTGTTTACCACCGGTGCATCGGCGGCAAGCGCTGCGTCAACCGTGGTGACGGCCTCTTTTTCCCGGTATTCGACCCGGATTTTCCTGGCGGCCTCCGCCGCCTCCTTGTTGCTCCCTGCCGCCACGACAGCAATGGGCTCTCCCTGGTACTTGACATTTCCCTGTGCCAATATTGGCTGATCGCTTACGATAGATCCGAAGCGCGGAATTGGGCCATCGATATCATCCGCGGTGAAGACAGCGACTACGCCTTCGGAATTCAGCGCCTCGGAGACATCTATGCGCAGAATATCCGCAGCCGCACATTCCGACCTTAAAACTTTTGCATACAGCATTCCCGCGACTTTCCTGTCGCACAAATAGCGCTGAGTACCAGAGACTTTATTGACAATTCGCTCTCTTTGCATAGATTCCCCCGCATACTGTTTTTCCAAAAGTACACCTCCTTTTCAATGACTTCGGCAAAGCGTCCTTACCTGTCCGCCGCTTTTCTGACCGCTTTGATGATGCTTTTGTAGCCTGTGCACCTGCAGAAGTTTCCGGCCAGAGCATGCCGGATTTCCTCGTCGTCAGGGCTGGGATTTTCGTTTAACAGGCCCTTTGCGGACATGATCATTCCAGGGGTGCAGTAGCCGCATTGCACGGCGTCTGCTTCGATAAAGGCGGACTGCACAGGGTCTAATTCCTCACCCTTTGCGAGGCCTTCGATGGTGGTAACACTGCGCCCGTCCAGCTCGGTAACCTGCAGGATGCAGGAATTATATGCTTTTCCGTCAATCAGGACCGTACAGGTCCCGCATTCCCCTACTTCGCAGGAAGTCCTTGTGCCAAGCAAGCCCAGGTCTTCCCTCAGAAATTCTACAAGGGTCTTATCGGAGTCAACCTCCACATGGTAAGCCTTGCCGTTTACGGTAATGTGGATTTCATTCCTTATTTCCATATGTCAGTTCCCTCCTTCATTCAATAGTTGGGCAATGGTTTTGCCCGTCAGTATTTTTATCATTTCCACCTTATATTCCGCTGAAGAACGGAGGTCGCTGATGGGAGAAACGTTGTTTTCTATCACAGCGTAAAGAGCCTGTTCATCGATTTGTCCATCGATATATTGACGGAGCGCCTCTTCTATTTTCTCCGACCGGTAGGGAACCGGCCCCAAAGAGCCGTAAGCCACACGCAGGTTTTTTGATTCGTCCACCGACATGGAGAGATTTATGATAGCCAAATCCACGCCGTTTCTTCTGCTGATTCTCTCGTAAATTGACCTTTGGGGGATTTCAGGTATGGGCAGGGACACTTCCGTTACAAGCTCATTTGCTTTCAGCGTCGTTTTCCCAGGCCCTGCAAAGAAATCCCCAACGGGAATTTCTCTTCTTTCTCCGCGGTCTTTGAAGCCCCGCACTTTTATCGTCCCATCATAGATTAATAAGGGGGTCGCCGTTTCCGCTGCGGGAGAAGCGTTGCATAGATTGCCCGCCAAGGTAGCCTGATTCCTGATCTGCTGGGAGCCCATGAGGTAGGCTGCCCTGCCAAGCGCCGGAAAGTATTTCTTCACATCCTGATTCCGGTACAAATCTGACATTGTGGATAAAGCGCCGACGATCAGTCTCCCGCTCTGCACCTTGATCTCCGGAGTAAGCTCTCCCACCTTTCTCAGGCTGATGAGATACTTGCAATGCACTTTTCCCGATCTGATATTTACAAGCAGATCGGTACCTCCTGCCAGGATACGGCAATCCCCTTTATATTCATCCAGGTACTCTGTCAGTTCTTCGACACTTTTGGGATATAGTATTTGAAAATCCACCATTACATCGTCCTCTTTTTCAAATCGCACGCGTCGGGCTGACGCCTTCGTTAATCATTAAATATTGCAACCGCTCTGCACCATCCCCCTGTCGCCCCTTTAATCTTCACAGGTAAAGCCGATATGGTGAATCCGTAGGGCTTTGGCAGTTTATCCAGATTTGCAAGCTTTTCAATCTGAAGATACTCCTTTTGTCTGCCGTAAAAATGGGTGGGCCACAGGTATGATTTGTCTCCGGTCTCCCGGAAGCTTTCCACCATGGCGGGTACAGGCCGGTCCAAGGTCCATGCGTCGATGCCGATGCATCTTATTCCCCTGTCAAGGAGCCAAGTCAATCCCTCTACCCCCAGGCCGGACTGCATCTTCATGTAGGTTGGCGTGTCGGTTCCCCAGTATTTATCACACCCTGTATGAAAGAGGACGATATCCCCCGGATTGAGGCTGTAATTTATTTTCTCCAAAGCCGCTTCAATATCCGAAACAGTAATTTCCGTACCCGGCACCTTATGCTGCACATCCAGTACGACGCCGGGCCCAACGCACCAATCCAGCGGAACCTTATCGATGCTTTTGGCTTCCTTCCCTTCGCTGTATTTTCCATAATGGAAGGGGGCATCCACATGGGTGCCGTTATGGGCTCCTGCAGTGATCACATCTGTCGCTAAAGCGGTATCCTCCGGAAAGTCCTCCGGATTGATGCCTGCAATTTTTCCTAACCGGCTTAACCCGTCTTCATGATTGCAATGGACAATTTTCGGCGGGTTGGGCTCCGTCGCATCGTTCATCAGCTCCACGCTCAAATCGTAAATCTGCATCATTTTACCTTCTCCCCTTCCGTTAACGCTTTTACAATTTCAAGAAACGCTTCGTCGCCTACAAGGCTCTTGGTGCTGATAGACAAATCCTTTATCCTATCAAGGATTTGCCTCTTCTGTTCCTCGCCGCAGGTGATATTATACTCCGCGAGCTTTACTTCGACCGACTTGATTCCGCTCTTCTTTCCCAGCACGATCCCTGCGGCATTACCGCTTAATTCAGGGGTTACGGCGAACATCGCCAGCGGCTTTTCCAAGACCAGATCAATGCCGATACCGGATTCCCTGATATAAACGTTATCTCCCACGATAGGCTGATTTACAGCCTTTCTGAAGTTTGTAATCTCCTGGACCCTGTCGGAGATCCCTTTCAATTCGTTGAGCTTGTAGGGGACATCATAGCCATATAAGGTTTTCAATCCCACGGCGATCGGTTCCAATGGCGCGTTTCCGGTTCTTTCACCCATGCCGTTGATGCTCGTATGGATTACCTCCGCGCCGCCTTCCACGCCTCCGAAGGAGCTTCCTACAGCCAGTCCGAAGTCGTTGTGGGTATGTATCTCAACTTTGATATCGTACATGGTTTTGATCTTGCGAACCAACTCTTTGACGGCTCCCGGAAGAATGCATCCCATTGTATCCACAATGCCGACGGAGTCCGGCTTCCCTTCCAGGATGACTTTGTCATACAACCGTTTCAGGAAATCCATATCAGCCCGGGTCGTGTCATATCCGAAATATACCGTGTAGAGCCCCTTGCTCTTCGCATATTTTACCGTATCCAGGCTGATATCGATGACGTCGTCGTCGGACCATTTGGTAAACTGGTGTTCCAGCTTCGGCCTGCCGGCGGGCATTTCGATAACAACCCCGTCAACTCCGCATTCAACAGCCATATCGATGTCCTTTCGATTTCCTCTGCAGAATGAAAATATCTTCGCTTTCAGCCCCAGGCTTGCGATCCTTTTAATCGCTTCCTTATCTGTTTCAGATACGGCAGGCATCCCCGCTTCAATTCTTTCAATGCCCATGTTATCCAGCATCTTTGCGATTTCAACCTTTTCATCGATGCTCATGACCACACCGGGCGTTTGCTCTCCGTCTCTTAAGGTTGCATCATGAATTGTCACCTTCCGGGGCAAGTCCAGGGATTCCCTGAACCCCTTGTCATAGTTGTATTTGCTTACCCACCAATTGTCCGATTTCCAATTTTCCATATATTCTCTCCTTTTTATAGCCTTTGTCCAGCCTGAAGAATAGGCCGGATTTGTGTCTTCATTTATTTTGCTTCAAATATTCGATCAGCTTAAGCGCGGATTTCTGTTTATGAATCCGCACAAATTCTTCGACCTCTTTCCCTTTCTTCTCCTTGATCAGTTCGATGATCCTGTAATGTTCTTCCAGCGACTCCTTTGACCTCTGCGGGGCCAGATAAAATACGGACCGGTTCCTTTCCCATCGGTTCAAAAGGTCCGTTATCATATTGGACAGAATAAGATTGCCGCAGCTTTCGTGGATATAGGAATGGAACATTCGGTTCAATTCCCCATACTCCTGAAAATCCTGTTCCTCAATGGCGGCTTTCATCTTCCCTACAATGCTCTCCAGCTCCAACAGATCGGACTCTTCCAGGTTGTCGATGCTTTGCCTGGTGGCATACCCCTCCAGGACCCCCCGTATTTCGAACTGCTCCAAAATATCTTCCTCGCTGATTATGGATACTACCGGCCCGATATTCGGCTTAATGTCGATCAACCCTTCGCTTTCCAGCATTCTCAATGATTCTCGCACGGGAATTTCACTGACCTCGTTATCCTTGGCCACCTGTGCGATAGTGATCCTGTCTCCGGGCTTGTAGATCCCGGTGATGATGGATTCCTTTAGGACTTCGTAGATAATCTCCACTTTTGTTTTATACTTTCTCATATGTACCTCCTGACTTAAGCACAATATATGATATGTGATATATCATATATCATATATGATTTTGCGTCAATAGCAGTTTCTGAAAAAATTCCAGTAATTTATGATCTCTTTTCTGTCGTTAGCTTTTGCTAACCGCTGGCAAAAAAACAGCGAATTGATTTTCTCAAAAGAAAAAGCCCCAAATCCACTAATTACAATGGATTTGGAGCTCTCATATTGG
>DLFX01000200.1:15003-15187 GCA_002482405.1 Firmicutes bacterium UBA7709
CGCATGCTCGTTAACTTTGCGCAGTGCTGTGTCGTTGACTTACTCGCTTTCGCTTGTATGTCTATCTTTGTGCATTACGGCTTATTCTTTCAAGAATAAGCCGCTGCACTTTTTAAATTGGCTAGGGTAGAAGGATTCGAACCTTCGAATGATGGAGTCAGAGTCCATTGCCTTACCGCTTGGC
>DLFX01000103.1:0-246 GCA_002482405.1 Firmicutes bacterium UBA7709
CGTTACCATAGACATCGCCCTGCTTCCCGTACTGACGCAAATATTAGCCCGCGTTCGTCATCTATTTGATCTGTATTGCGATCCGGATACGGTATATGAAACCCTCTCATCGATGAATGATATCCATTCCGGCCTCTGCGCTTTGGGCGCGCGGGTGCCCGGAAGCTTCGAGCCCTTCGAGATGGCGGTTCGGGCGGTTCTGGGGCAGCAGATTACCGTAAAAGGGGCGCGAACGCTGGCAGCGAG
>DLFX01000103.1:256-7660 GCA_002482405.1 Firmicutes bacterium UBA7709
TCAGACCGGAATAGAAGGCCTGACCCACGCCTTTCCCACACCACAGAATATCCTTGCTTTGGATGGCCCCATCAGCGACCGGCTGGGCCCTCTCGGCATTACCAGGGCGCGGTCAAACACCATCTTAGAGCTGGCGCGGTCAATAGAGCAAAATGACGTAAATTTCAACTTCGAGACCCAACCGGAAACAGAAGTGAAAAAATTGATGAAGATTCCGGGTATCGGTATCTGGACTGCACAGTACATCGCAATGCGGGCTATGGGATGGACAGATGCTTTTCTTCATACGGACTACGGCGTGAAAAAAGCCCTTGAACCCCGCACCTCAAAAGAAATATTGGATCTGGCGGAAGCGTGGCGGCCCTGGCGCAGCTACGCGACAATCAATCTGTGGAACTATTTATAGAAAATGAGAAGGAGAACACTATGATTTATTCGATGCGCTATTCATCTCCAGTAGGCCTGCTCTGGCTGGCAGCCGAAGGGGAAAGCCTTGTAGGACTGTGGCTGGAGGACCAGAAGTATTTTAAAGACACCGTGGATGAGGACATGGAGGAGAGGCCCGGCATACCGGTATTGGCCGCGGCCAAGGACTGGATGGACAGGTATTTCGCAGGACAGAAGCCGGCTATTTCCGAGCTGCCGCTGGCGCCCAGGGGCGGCGAGTTCCGCACGGCGGTATGGAATATTTTGTGCGAAATTCCATACGGCGAAGTGACCACTTACGGAGAGATCGCAAAAAAAATGGCCGCGAAAATGAATAAAGCGACCATGTCAAGCCAGGCGGTGGGAGGGGCTGTAGGCCGCAACCCCATTTCCATCATCATTCCCTGCCACCGGGTCGTCGGAACAAGCGGCAGCCTGACGGGATATGCCGNNCAAACTGCTGGAACACGAAGGGGTGGATATGTCCAGGCTGTTCCGACCCACAAGGGGAACAGCCCTCTGACACTCCTGAAAAATCACGTCAATCCAAAACGATTCCAAAATAGCTTTCCAGGGCTTCCCTGTATTCCTCCTCGGTCTTTGGAACGAAGACATCTACACCCTTTGGCGTAAACGTTCGGAACTCCAGTACCTTCTTCCCCTCGGCGTCTTCGGATTCCGCAATGGTTTTGCGCCCGTCCGGCGTCCGGATATATGCCATGGCATAGTTTTTAAAGATGGAATCGGGATGGGTAAGACACCAATGGTTGGGCATTTCAAAGTCGATGGGATATTGAACATCCTCTGTAAACGAGTAGATGTTATCCCATCGTCCCCCGTGATCAAACTGCACTATCCATCCGAGCACAGGGTCGCGCACCAGGCGGTAGGTCTCGCCGTCCTGCTCCTGCTCGAGGCCTTCTTTAAAGAGCAGCGGCCGTCTCGGGGCCTTTATGCCCACGCCTACATCACAAATATAGACTTCCCCTTCGACCTGAACCCGTGAGATCCTATGCCTGCGCATTGGGATATCCATCGGTTCGCCGAGCAGAAAGCGCCCGTAGTATTCCGTCACGTCATATTTGAGCTCCCGGAGCAGCCAGGCGAACAAGCCGTTCAGTTCAAAACAATAACCGCCCCGCTTCTTAACGACTACCTTTTCATAAACGTCGGGAATATCAATGGATAAATATTTTCCATTGAAAATATCGAGATTTTCATAGGGTACCGTGAGCACATGGGCCTCCTGCAGCGCCGCCAGCGTTTCAGCGCTGCCGTCTAAAGGCCCGCTGTATCCGATGCGGTCTAAATACCCCTGCACACTGCACGATTCAATTTGTAAATTACTTGTCATAAGTATATCCCTCCATTAATCGTTGCGGAATTACTCTAATTGTACGATACAATCCGTGATTTTACATTGTCAATTTACTCTGACTTAATATCATAAACGGCTGATGTTTATTTCTGCACCAATTTTTTCATATTTAAACATGCGCTCATATTGAGTTGGAAGTAAGGAAATGTTATTCTTATTCAAACAACTTATACCAATTATACCAAACGATAAGACGAGGTGCTCAATATGGGTGGTTTTTTCTGGAATTACGATATGGATCGCGAATTTCCCCTCAGCATTATTGACTATGTCACACAGGGGGACAGTGAGAACATTCACTGGCACAGCTATTTGCAGATCGCTTTATGCACAGGCGGAACCGGCAGATTTATATTCACCAATAAGGAGTATGATGTCCAAAAGGGCGACATTTTTATTGTGAGCAATTTTGAAAATCACGTGGCTATTTCGGAGTTCCCCAACTGCACCAACTATATTTTCGTGATCTTTTTGCCCGAACTGATCGCGTCTCCGGGGAGCAGAAACTTTGACTTTGAATACCTTTACCCCTTCTGGTACAACGCTAAAACCTTTCACAATAAGATTGATCATAGGTCGCCCGTCGCGGAAGTTTTAGGCAGCAAAATAATGGAACTAAAGGAAACCTGGGACAAGAAAGAGGCCGGCTACAAGCATTGCCTTGACGCGGATCTGAGAAAAGCGCTGGCGCTGCTGATAAAGTATTTTAAAACAAATTACCCCGAATACTATACCGTAAGCGGGCACAGTCATGCGAAGATGCAGACGGCGCTGGACTATATCAATAAAAATTTCACCAGGAATATTTCCCTTGAAGAGGTGGCGGACCTGTTTCACATCAGCGCGTCCCGGTTCAGGCATCTCTTCAAGGAATCCGTCCAGATGGGCTTCAAGGAATATATCACTTTCATCAGGCTCACCGAAGTAAAGAGGCTCCTGCTGACTACCGACATGAATATCACCGATATCGCAAGGCAGGCAGGCTACACGAACATTCATCAATTCTATAAGGTGTTTTATAAATATGTGTGCATTTCCCCCGCGGAATACAGGAACCTGAATAAGGCCAAAAATTCGGATGAGGAAAGATGACAGCCGTTACTGATAATATATATACCGCTTGTGACATTGAACCGGCCTAAAATAAGTATTACACTTTATAGTAGTATAATATGTTGATCATGATAATCGATTTATCGGTTATGCAAGGAGGGTTCCAATGAGCAATTATCCAAATCTATTTAAGCCGATCCGTATAGGAAACATGGTGGTTCCAAACCGCATCGTTCACGTGCCCACCGATGTCAGTTCCTCGAATGCGGACGGTTCCGTGAGTGAAAGGGACATCTATCACCACAGTGAAATTGCCAAAGGCGGCACAGGGCTCATTATCGTGGGAGCCACAACGCCCGACTCAAAGACCGGAAGGCCGACTGTGACCTGTCTGGTAGCCGATGCTGACAACTATATTCCGGGCTTGACCAGGCTTGCGGCGGGAATGCATCGCTATGGCGCCAAATGCGCCGTACAGCTTCAGCATCCGGGACGCCAGTGCGCCATCCCGCGCTACAACACGATGTCTACAAATGATATGGTATTAAAGCTGCCGTGGTCTGCAGGACATGAGATCGTATATGAGAACGCCGAGGAAAAGGGGAAACCCGTCAGGGCCATGGCTACGGAAGAAGTTCTCGAGATGGTGGACCTGTTCTCGGAAGCAGCCTGGAGGGTCAAGCAGGCGGGCTTTGACGCCGTCGAACTCCACGCGGCCCATGGATATTTGATTTCCCAGTTTATGAGCCCCTATTTAAACAGAAGAATAGACCGCTTTGGCGGAAGCTTTGAAAACAGAATGAGATTCCCGCTGGCTATCATCGACCAGATCCAAAAGAAGTGCGGCAAGGACTTCCCTATCCTCGTACGCTATTCGGTAGACGAATGGGTGGACGGCGGACGAAGCCTGGAGGAGAGCAAGCTTGTGGCGCAAGCGTTTGAAGAGGCGGGAGTCGCCGCCCTCGACCTGAGCCAGTGCGTGCAGGAAAGTCCCGGCGCAGGCTTCGACCCCATGTATTATCCGGAGGGATGGACCATGTACGCTTCTGAGGAAATCAAGAAGGTCGTCAATATTCCGGTAATAAACAGCCATACTCTGCGGGACCCGGACTACTGTGAAAAGATGCTTGCANNAAGGAAAAACGGACATGATCGGCCTGGCCAGGCAGCTTCTGGCAGACCCCTATTGGGCTGTGAAGGCTCAGTTTGGAAAGGCCGAGGAGATCCGGAAATGTATCTCCTGCCTGACGGGATGCTGGCAGGAATCGATGATGGCCAAGAAGGAAATCGGCTGTGCGATAAACCCGGCTTGCGGCAATATGGCCTATGCGGATATGAAAAAGTCCGAAAAACCTGCCAAGGTAGCTGTGGTAGGCG
The DNA here is from genome assembly GCA_002482405.1 of Firmicutes bacterium UBA7709. The sequence continues at coordinate 4,491 of DLFX01000103.1, forward strand.
GAGGACCCGCGGGAATGGAAGCCGCGAGAATCGCCACCGTACGGGGACACAAGGTCACCATCTTTGAAAAGTCAGGAGAGCTGGGCGGCGCGATACTTGGCTGCTGCATGGCCCCGGGCAAAGAAAAAATGAAGTGGTATGCCGATTGGATCAGAAATCAGATAAAAGAGCTGGGAGTAGAGGTTAGATTGAAAACCCAGCCTTCTGTTGATGAGCTGAAAGGCTTTGACATCGTTTTAAACGCCACCGGCGCCAGCTCCTATGTGCCCGAGGTCTTTGGCAATAAAGAGAGCATTCTCGGGTTTGAAGAGGTAATTGCCTGTCCTAAGGTCAACTGCGAATTCCATCCGGGCGGCCGTAAACCGGCCAAGATTGGCGACAAGGTCCTCGTGTGGGGCGATCACTACGCGGCTGCCGATACGGCGGCGTTCCTCGCCTCTATCGGCAAGGAGGTCACAATCGTCACTGAAAACCGCGAGTTCGGATCGACGGTTGAAGTGATTCACATGTACGTCCTGCGCAAGCGGTTCAAGCAGACCGACGCCGAGGCCCTTGATTCAAAGCCCTTTAAATTCCCGGTCAGGGTTATCGAAAGCTCTACGTTGTATGAAGTCCGGGACGGCGAGGTCGTCGTGGAGGATAAAAACTTCAAGAGAACGACGCTCCAGATCGATACTGTCGTCAGCTGCCATACCAGGGCAAACACAGAGCTGCTGGATGAGCTCAAAGCTGCGGGAATCAAAGTGGTGAGCGCGGGAGACTCGATCAGGCCCCGGAATTTAAACAGCGCAGTTACGGAAGGCGCCGCCTTTGGGCTGAGCCTCGATGAGAATCTGCTGTTTAACTCCAACGGCGCGGTTATGGACAATTTACCTATGGACGTGCTGAGACAGCTTGTTTAAACGGGACCGCTTCCCAATATCAGCCTGCTTAGCGGAAACCGTTCTCTAATCCCAATAAATGCGGGGGAGCTTATCGCTCCTCCGTAATTTTAATCAGTACTCGTTTTAAAATATACAGCATAATCGGCTCCTTTCACATATTATGATAAAAAAATGTGAGGGAGCTTTTGAAATGGCAATAAAAAAACAGGAACTGCCCGGCATCGGGACTGATATCGGACCTGACATCGGTTATCTGATCACCTATGAGCAGATGCACACGCTGATTACGTTTCAGGAATTGTGGACAGACCTTTCCGCGTGGCTGAGAGCCCTGCTCATCAGCATGGCGGAAAATCTTGAAGATCAGGAGGCGGTCACTCATCAGCTTTATAGCATTCCCGCCGACTTTTACAATATCTTCAGAGTATTTTACGGTCCGTCGATTTCGCAGCAGCTTTTAAATCTCTTGTCCGGTCTTACGACGGATGCGCGAAATCTGATCGCTTCTTTAATAGCTGGCGATGATGAAAGCGTAGATTTAAATCTAAGCCAAATGTACCGGACCGTCAATGATTTAGCCGCATTTCTGTCGAGGATTAACGTATATTGGGATGAGGATCAGTGGACTTATCTGCTGAACCAGTTTGTCAGACTTTTCGTCAATGAAGCCGTCGCTTACTTATCGAAAAATTATGAGCAGGAGATTCAAATCTATAACAGACTTGACGACCTTACCGACATAATGGGGAGTTATATGGCGAGAGGCATCATTGCAAGAAGCGCGGCCGGCAGTCTTACGCCCGCAGAGGGGACCCGATAGAGAACGGCTGCCCTTAACGCTTTTATTTTTCTTGTAGCAAGCCGGATAAACTGATATGATTATTAGAAAAAAGAGAGTGTGATATTCTAATGAAGAAAGTGATTTTGATCGCTGTGGCAGGGTTCCTCTTTCTGACTGCGGGAACAGAGGGAAGGGCTTATGAAAAAACCCCCGGATTTTCGGTGGACGGCAAGGCGGCGGTGTTCAGTGAGGCCACCGGCTTTCCATATATTACGGATGCGGGAAAAACGATGATGCCCGTTCCNNCGCGTTTGCCTGAATTCTATCGGCTGCGAAGTGAGCTGGGATGACAGTACAAAGACCGTAATCTCCCGGAAGGGAGAGACGGAAATCGATATCCCGACGGGCCAAAATATGATTTATGTGAACCAAAAAGCCGTTGCTACCGATACTGCGGCAGTGCTGGCAAACGGCCGGACCTATCTGCCTCTTCGGGCGGTCCTGGAAGCGTATGGCTACAAGGTCGACTGGAATGGCGATACCCGGACCATAACGGCTTTCTCAGCCAGCGGCGGGGAGTTTACTCCCTTCAACATCAACGGCGGAACAACCGGCGTTTTCTCAAGAAAACAGCTGGTGTTCAGCGGATTTAACGGCATCCAGGCCGACGTCACCCTGCCGACGGTCACCCTTGCCGATCCGCGGGAATGCCCTTACGTGTATTTCGGATTTGACTGGGCAAACGACGCGGGGAACGCGGAAGGCGGTTTTCAGTTCATCGGAGATTCCGGCAACCCCAACTGCAATAAATGGACGGTATTCCTCCGGCAGGGAAGCGAGTGGCGCTGGGGAGACAATATCGTTTTGGAACAGGGCTCCAAGCATCACTTGAAGTTTTACAGCGAAAGCGTTTTGGATCAGCAAACGGGCCTTGAAAGGACGGACCTGGTCATTGAGCTCGACGGCAGGGAAGTTGTCCGCAAGGCTTCGGCGGCTGCGGACTTCAGCAGCGCTTCGGTAAAGTCGGTGATCGCCATGGGCATGCTGAACCCCTTTGACGGGACAAACTGTCTGTCGAGATCGGAGGGCGCAAAGATCGAAAACCCGCAGGTCTTGGAGCAAGGCGCGTATGAATATGCGGATTTTGGAAACTACAGCCTTTACAGCGACTGGAGACCCGCCATAGGTCCCTCCGGAACGTGGTTTGGCACGGCGGACTGTATTCCGTCCTATCTGCATTTCGGATCAGACGGTTCCGTGTCAATCTATAAGGGCGAATGATTTCAGATCAGGACTGATCGCTGCGGCATTCGAAATTGCCGTTTAGGATAGCTGTTTGAGATTGCCGGCAGGTGTATTCACAAAAAGATATATTCACAAAAAAAGAAAGGATCGCATTATGATTTGGAAAGAAAAGTACAAAGTCGGAGTCCCTCAAATCGATGCACAGCACGAAGAGCTTTTTTCCAGGGTCACGGCTTTCGTTGAAACCCTCCGCTCGGATA
>DLFX01000103.1:7703-9410 GCA_002482405.1 Firmicutes bacterium UBA7709
AAGTGGGCTATCCACGCCTGCCGGAGCATAAAAAAATTCATGACGACATGGTCGTTTATGTGGGTGAAATTTCTGAGAAATACGAGAAAGACGGATATAAAGAGATCGTGATGCAGCAGTTTGCCGGAAAGCTTGTGACATGGCTCGTAAATCATGTGGTGGTTGAAGATCAGAAAATTGCGGATTACGTGAGAAGCAAGGAGGAGCAGCGATGAAAGAAGAACTGCTTGTACCTTTTACCAACGCGACCTGTCAGACGTTAAAGATGCTGCTTGACGTCGATGCCCTTGCGGAATCCGCCGATTGCGCCGGCGTGTGCTCCGACGAAGCGGGACGCATCAGCGTTGCCATCGGACTTACCGGCGATATTTCCGGGGAGGCCCTGTACCGGTTTCGCGCAGACACGAGCCTGGAAATCGTCAAAATCATGAGCGGAATGGAATTCACGGAAATCGATGAATTTGTCACTTCCGCGCTGGGGGAGATCGCCAACATCATCAGCGGAAACGCGGCGACGGATCTGACCAACAGCGATATCACCTGCGACATCCTGCCTCCCAGAATCTTTGAGGGCGGTGAGCTGCCTTCCCACGATGAAACTACATATGTTTTTTCCACAAAGATCAATACGCCTATCGGAGAAGTGGAAGTCTCGCTGAGGGTACAGGCGGAGTAAAATCAATCTCCGCCTGTAAGCCATGCCTCTGCTTTAGAGAGGTCCGTGTAGGTTCGAAATGCATTCCCTCTGTTGCTTTCTACCAGCAAATCCCTGAACCTGCCTGTAACGTTGTCTTGATCCAGCAGTACGGCGGCTTTGACGCCGTACTGCGCAAACTTCTGCAATACAGCTCCGGCAATACCCGTGCTCAGGCGCAAAAATTCATCGGACAGCCGTTCTCCCGGAATAAGGAGAAGGTTAGTTCCGTATTCCGCGCATACGGACAGGAGATCCAGCGCATCTCTTTCCGCCTGAATGGGATTGCCTTCACGATTTAGTTGAATATATTTTTGATCGTTCCTTTCGATGACTTGATAGTCCATTTTTTGTGCTCCTCTCCGCGTCAATCTTCGTCCTGATCTGTCAGCAAGGCGATGGTGTCCAGTATATGCTGTATAAAGCTTAAATCTCCCCATAACATGACCCGGATCATCCGGTCCGGCATAAGATACTGGGTCTGTAGGGACGATGCGCCGTATTCGGCCGGCTTTGCATTGGACAAGGCGGTTAATGTATTAGCGATCCGTACGGATTCCTGGGTATCGGCAACGGGGATGTCGATGACCGCCGAAACCTTGATTTCTTTCTGTCCGGCTGATTCACCCGGAACCAGCGGCGCTCCTCCGGCAGAGCCATTGCTCCCTTCCGTAAAAGTGCTCAGGTCATGACCGGATACTCTCCAGCTCTTTCCAACCTTATTTGCCCTCAGCTTTCCTTCCCTGATATATCTCTGGACCGTTTTTGGATGAATCTTGATCAGATCTGCAATTTCATCTACGGTGTAAAATTTTTCCGACATAAAATCAACTCCTTATTATTACTTATAACGTCATTATACGGAATAATGAGTAATATGTCAACCGTATTTTGAAATAATGAGTAATGAACGGATGATTTCAGCCTTCTTCACAAATAATATAGTATAATAATCGCAGATTCCAGAATTTGCGATTATTATACGGATTTAATGCCGGGCCAGAATTTCGCCA
>DLFX01000052.1:0-4196 GCA_002482405.1 Firmicutes bacterium UBA7709
AACACGACGAGGACACCATGTACGCGGCGGACCATATCATCGATATCGGCCCCGGCGCGGGCATTCACGGCGGCGAGGTCATCGCCCAGGGCAACGTGGAAGAGATCAAGGCCTGCAAGGAGTCTCTCACGGGGCAATACCTGACCGGAGAAAAGAAGATCGAAGTCCCGGAGGTAAGAAGGCCTGGGAACGGAAAACAGATCAGGATCCTCGGCGCCGCGGAGAACAACCTGCAGAATATCGACGTCAGCATCCCTTTGGGGAAATTCGTCTGCGTTACCGGCGTTTCCGGTTCCGGGAAGAGCAGCCTGATCAATGAGATCCTTTATAAAAAGCTCGCCGCGGACGTCAACCGCACCCGGACCAAACCCGGCAAGTGCAGAAAGATCGAAGGAATCGAAAACATCGACAAGGTCATCGACATCGACCAGTCCCCCATCGGCAGGACTCCGAGGTCCAACCCCGCCACCTATACCGGAGTTTTCACTCCCATCAGGGATCTCTTCTCCCAGCTTCCCGAGGCAAAGGTGAGAGGGTATGACAAGGGCAGGTTCAGCTTCAATGTTAAAGGCGGCCGGTGCGAAGCCTGCAGCGGCGACGGCATCATCAAGATCGAGATGCACTTTCTGCCGGACGTCTATGTGCCCTGCGAGGTGTGCAAGGGAAAGCGTTACAACAGAGAGACCCTGGAGGTAAGGTACAAGGGAAAGAACATTTACGACGTGCTGGATATGAACGTTTCCGAAGCGCTGGAGTTCTTCAGGAACATCCCTGTGATCCAGCGGCAGCTTCAGACCCTGGAGGAGGTGGGCCTCGGCTATATTAAGCTCGGACAGCCTTCGACCCAGCTTTCAGGAGGCGAGGCTCAGCGCATCAAGCTGGCGTCGGAGCTTTCCAAGAGAAGCACGGGCAAGACCATGTACATTCTGGACGAACCGACCACAGGCCTGCATTTTGCCGATGTGGACAAGCTGATCCAGGTGCTGGAGCGCCTTGTGGACGCGGGAAACACCGTGGTGGTCATCGAGCACAATCTGGACGTGATCAAAACGGCGGACCACATCATCGACCTGGGGCCCGACGGCGGAGACCGGGGCGGCAGGATCATCGGAGAAGGAACTCCGGAAGAAATCGCGGTCATGGAAAACTCTTATACGGGAGAATTTTTGAAAAAAGTTTTACGATGACTGAAAAATGTGATACAATACAATATTAATTACATTACTTGGCAAAATCAATTAAATTACCTCGATAATGCAGTGGTGGCATTTATGAATTCGCAGAAAAGAAATACGTATCTCCTAATGATCGTCCTGGTGTTTTCCTGGGGGTTGGAATATATCTTCGCAAAACACATACTGGCCATCATGAATTCCCTTACGCTTATTTTTTTCAAGTATATGATAGGCGTGGCAGTAGCTTTGATCGTTAAATGGAAAATTGACGGGAAGGGCCTGATGCGGAGAGAAGATATTCCGATGTTTCTGATCTGCGCCATAGTCGGCGAGGTTGGATATTACTATCTCGAATATACGTCGATGAGCTACCTGCCCGTGTCGCTGGTTACGATCATATTGGCCTTTGTACCTGCCTTGTCCATTCTGATCGACAAGGCAGTATTTAAAAAGNNTCCTTCTGAGCACGGTAGGGATAGCCATGGTCATCGGTATCGATTACCGGCTCCTGTTTCAAGGGAGGATTTTCGGATATCTGATGGCCTTTGCGGCGGTGATCGCCTGGAATGCCTACAATTTCCTGACCGCGTCGCTCCACGACAGGTATCGGACCGCTACTCTGACAGCGAACCAGATCATCTGCACATGTTTGATGGTGTTTCCCTATGCGCTGCATCATTTGCCGGACAGAGGATCCCTTACGGTAAGCATCGTTGTGCAGATCCTGTACCTGGGGATCATCAGCACGGGAATCGGTTTTATGATCCAGGTGAGGGCGCTCCACGTGCTGGGACCTACGGCGACGGCGATGTTTTCCAACTTTCTTCCAATAACGACCACCTTTTTTGGCTGGCTGATTTTAAAGGAGACCATCCTGCCGTTTCAGATGGCCGGGGGGGCGTTAGTTATAGCTGCAGGATACATAGTAATAAAGGAAAAAGGACGACTGGAGGAACTTTCTGATGGCGCAACAACAGATGAACACGACCCTGCTGACTGACTTTTATGAACTGACCATGGCCAACGGATATTTTGAAACCGGCATGGCCAATGATATCGCGTATTTCGATATGTTTTTCAGGAAAATCCCCGACGAGGGAGGCTTTGCGATCATGGCCGGCCTTGAGCAGGTGGTCGGATATCTGGAACAGTTGAAATTTGACGAAAGGGACATCAGCTATTTGAGAGGAAAGGGGATTTTCAGCGAAGAATTTCTGGAATATCTTCGGAATTTTAAATTTGAGTGCGATGTCTGGGCGGTCCCCGAAGGGACTCCCGTATTTCCCGGAGAGCCGCTGGTTACGGTACGGGGGCCTGTGATACAGGCCCAATTCATAGAGACGATCATGCTGCTTACGATCAATCATCAGAGCCTGATTGCCACAAAGGCAAACCGCATCGTGCGCGCAGCCCAGGGACGCGGCGTCATGGAATTCGGAACCAGAAGAGCTCACGGAGGCACGGGAGCGGTCCACGGCGCCAGAGCCGCCTATATCGGAGGGTGCATCGGCACCGCCTGCGCGCTGGCTGAAAGGGATTTCAAAATCCCCGCCCTTGGGACGATGGCCCACAGCTGGGTCCAGATGTTTCCCAGCGAATATGAGGCTTTTAAGGCATACGCTCAGATATATCCCGAAAACTGCGTGCTGCTGGTTGATACCTATAACGTCATCAAATCGGGGATTCCGGCCGCCATCAAGGTGTTCANNAGGAAATCAAGCCTCAAAAGATGGGAATCAGAATCGACAGCGGCGACGTGACGTATCTGACCAAGAGGGCAAGGGCGATGCTGGATAAGGCCGGACTGAAGGAGTGTACCATCGTGGTATCAAACTCGCTGGATGAATACATCATCCGGGACGTCATCGGCCAGGGGGCGAAGGTCGACACCTTCGGCGTCGGAGAGCGGCTGATCACGTCAAAGTCCGAGCCTGTGTTCGGCGGGGTATATAAGCTGGCGGCCCTGGAAAAGGACGGCGTGCTGATACCGAAGATGAAAATAAGCGAAAACGTCGAGAAGATAACCAATCCGGGATTCAAGACCCTGTACCGGCTCTACGACAAGGATACCAACAAGGCGGTGGCGGACGTGATCACTCTGGATCACGAGAAAATCCCGNNTCCCGGACGGGTCCGACTATGAGATCTTCGACCCCCAGATTACCTGGAAGAGAAAGAAGATTTCAAACTTTTACGCCAAAAACCTCAGAGTCCAGATATTTGACAAGGGGAAATGCGTCTATCAATCTCCGGATATCGACGAGATCAGGGATTACTGCAAGGTCCAGATCGACACCCTCTGGGAGGAAATCCTGCGGTTTGAGTATCCCCACGAGTTTTACGTCGACCTGTCAAAGGAGCTGTGGGAGTTGAAGAATAAGCTGATTCAAGAGTATCAGGAATAAAATAAAGGCAAGGTGATTATATGAAGTATGAGTTTAAAGTAACAAAGACGTTGAATCCGAAGGCAAAGCCGGACCCCGACACACTGGAATTCGGTACGGTTTTTACAGATCATATGTTTATAATGAATTATTCGGAAGGCAAGGGCTGGCATGACGGAAGGATCGTACCCTATGCTCCCATCACTCTGGAGCCTGCGGCGGCGGTGTTCCATTACGCCCAGGAGATGTTTGAGGGACTGAAGGCCTACAAGACCGCAGAAGGGAAAATCCTGCTTTTCCGTCCTGATATGAACGCCAAGCGGACCACCAGGACCAACGACAGGATCTGCATTCCCGCCCTCGATGAGGAGCTCTTTGTGGAGGCCATCAAAGCGGTGGTCAAAACCGACGCAGACTGGATCCCTACGAAAGAAGGCACTTCCTTATATATCCGGCCGTTTATCTTCGCTTCGGAGCCCTTCTTAGGCGTCCGCGCGTCGAATGAATACATGTTCATGGTCATTCTGAGCCCGGTAGGACCGTATTACAAGGAAGGCCTTGCTCCCACATCAATTTTCGTAGAGGATGAATATGTCAGAGCCGCTCACGGCGGAACCGGCTACAGCAAGATCGGCGG
>DLFX01000052.1:4268-4752 GCA_002482405.1 Firmicutes bacterium UBA7709
TGGAGGAAATCGGGACCTCCAACGCGTTCTTTGTCATCGGAGACGAAGTGATCACGGCGCCTCTTGAGGGGACCATACTGCCGGGAATCACGAGGGATTCCGTCATCCACCTGCTGAAGGACTGGGGCGTCAAGGTCTCGGAGCGCAGGATCACCGTAGATGACGTCTTTAAGGCATATGATGACGGAACGCTCACCGAAGTATTTGCTTCCGGAACGGCCGCCGTNNTTCACCGGTAGGCGAACTCGGCTGGAAGAATAGAAAGATCGTTATCAATGACAACAGGATCGGAGCGCTTTCCCAGAAGCTCTATGATGAACTGTCCGGCATCCAGCTTGGAAAAGTGAAGGATAAATTCGGATGGACTGTTGAAGTTTAGGAGACATTATCATGATTACAGGAGCGGAAGCTATCGTTAGATGTTTGGAAAATGAAGGGGTGGAGGTTATTTTCGGATACCCCGGCGCTACCATCGCGCCTCTTT
>DLFX01000005.1:0-224 GCA_002482405.1 Firmicutes bacterium UBA7709
CTTAATCGATACGTGGAGAACATGGCCGCATTCAAAAACAGTTTATCGGACGCAATTTAAACTCCGTTTACATAAGCGGCGTATCTTTTTAAAAAAGAACTGGAAGGAGGGAAACTATGGCGGCAATCCTTGTCATCGACGATGATCCGCATATCCGGGAGCTTGTGGGCGCGCTGCTCTCGGGAGAAGGCTTCGCGGTTCATGAGGCGAAAAACGGGCGAGAA
>DLFX01000005.1:241-3456 GCA_002482405.1 Firmicutes bacterium UBA7709
ATGATGCCGGACATGGATGGCTATGAGTTTTGCCGCCTTGCCCGCCGGTATTATGAAGACCTGCCCATCCTGATGCTGACAGCGAGAGGAGGGCTCGGCGACAAGGTCAAAGGCTTTGAATTTGGAGTGGACGATTATCTTACAAAGCCTTTCGAGGGGATGGAGCTTGTCCTCCGCGTCAAGGCGCTGCTGAGGCGTTATCATATCGCGGCGGCCCAAGCCGTGCAGATCGGCTTGATCACCCTCGACAAAACCAGTTATTCGATAACTGCAAAGGGCGTTCAGACAGACATCCCAATGAAGGAGTTTGAGCTTCTGTTTAAGCTGGGCGGCGCTCCGGGCAGAACCTTTACCCGGGATCAGCTGATCGAAGACGTCTGGGGTTTTGACTTTGAGGGTAACGAGAGGACCTTGGACGTCCATATCGGACGCCTGCGAGAGCGTTTTCCACAGGAAAAATACGGTTTTAAAATAACCACGGTCCGGGGGCTGGGGTATCGGCTGGAGGTGAAGCAATGAAAGGCATAAGCAAAATGCGCATGGCTATCAACCTTATCCTGCTGATTCTCGTCTTTTCAGGCTGTCAGATGGCAGGTTACGCCCTGTCTTCGCTTCTGTTTTTCGCAGCGGGATCTCCTGCAGCGTGGATGGTGCATCTCATTTCGGCTGTCGTCGGTTTTGGGATATTCGCGGGCGTTGCCGCGCTGGTGTCCTTTTATATTACCCATAGCTCCCGCTGGAAGGAACACAACCGCCGGCAGGGGGGATTTCTGACAGAGGCCGTAGACGTGCTCAATCGGATCGCCCGGGGAGATTTCAACGTGTCGGTGCCAACTTATGATCGGGACCCCTTTCCCGAACTGGCCGAGAGCATCAACAAAATGGCCCGTGAACTCGGCTCAATGGAAACCATGCGGCAGGATTTTATCTCGAACGTGTCCCATGAGATCCAATCTCCCCTGACGTCCATCAGCGGGTTTGCGGCTCTGCTGAAGAGCGGCGCGCTGACGCCCGAACAGCGCATCCATTACATCGAGGTGATCGAGTCTGAGAGCAGGCGCCTCAGCAAGCTCAGCGAAAACCTGCTCAAGCTGTCCGCTTTGGAAGCCGACGGGACGTCGATCAATAGACGCGAATACCGTCTCGATAAACAGATTGAACATATCACCCTCATGATGGAGCCGCACTGGATGGAGAAGGACATCAATGTGGAGGCCGAGCTGCAAAAGGCGGTTTATTCCGGCGATGAGGAGCTGCTCTCTCAGGTGTGGATCAACCTGCTGCACAATTCCATCAAGTTTACGCCTGAAAAAGGGAGTATAACGATTACGCTTTCCGTCGACGAAAAGGAAGCGGTCTGCGGGATTTCCGACACCGGTATCGGAATTTCACAGGAGGATCAGGCCCATATCTTTGAGCGCTTTTATAAAGCCGACAAGTCCCGGGACCGTTCGCTGGGGGGAAGCGGCCTGGGGCTGTCGCTGGTGAAGAAGATCGTGGAGCTTCACGGCGGCACGGTTTCCGTTGAAAGCAAGCCTAAAGAGGGCTCGGTATTTACCGTAAGATTGCCCGTCGATTCATAAAATTTCCGCTCTCTACTTTTATAAATTTTGTCTCTAATCTTATAAACTTTTCGGTTTACACTCCGTTTAAACTGCATTTAACCTCCGTTTAATTTACCGTCATAGAATAAGGCGGTAATGAAAAAGGAGGTATTTGTATATATGGAATCTATTATTTCAGTGAATGAGCTGGTCAAGAAGTACGACAAGGCGAAGGAGCCGGCCGTCAAGGGCGTGAGCTTTGCGGTGAACGAGGGCGACTTTTTCGCATTTCTCGGCCCCAACGGGGCTGGAAAGACGACGANNATCTCGATCCTTACCACGACCCTTTCCAAAACGTCCGGAAATGTGACGATCGCGGGATATGATGTGGAAAAACAGGCGAGGAACGTGCGGGAAAAGGTGGGAATCATATTCCAGCAGCCCAGCCTCGACCCGAACCTCACGGCGGAAGAAAACATCCGCTTTCACGCCTGCCTGTACGGGATGTTTAACTACCGTCCGTCCTTTCGCATGATGCCCGCGGCATACCGGAACCGCGTGATGGAGTTGGCCGAAATCGTCGGAATAAAGGACGCGCTGTTCAAGCCNNGCAAGCTGGAAATCATACGTAGCCTGATCCACACTCCGGCGGTTTTATTCCTTGACGAACCGACCCAGGGCCTCGACGCGGTGAGCCGCAGGAGCCTTTGGGATTATATCGACGAAACCCGCAAGCGGTATGGAACGACGGTATTTCTTACGACCCATTACATCGATGAAGCCGAGCATGTGGATAAGGTCTGCATCGTCAATCACGGCCAGATCGCCATGTCGGGAACGCCGGAGGAGATGAAGAGCAGCATGCTGAAGCAGGAGCTTATTCTGGACGCGGACGACCGGAGCGCGCTCACCCGGGAACTGTCGGACATGGGTCTTTTCCATCGCGTCGACAGCCATGTGATCGTTCCGTATCAGGATTTGACGGCCCAGGAAGTCATCGCGCGCCTCAGAATAAGACTGACCGTGCTGAAGATCCAGGAGCCCACCCTTGAAGACGCTTATGTGGAATATTTGCTCAGAACAGAAGGAGGAAAAGCGGCATGAATGCGAATGAGATTGCTATTTCTAAAAATAAATCGGGGTTTTCCCGGGAATGGAACGCCGTCGTTACCATCGCGGCACGGGATATCACGCTTGCGTTCAAATCTCCCGGAGTATTGATCATGAGCCTTGTGATGCCGATCATCATGATGGGGATGCTGGGCGGCAGCCTCGCGCAGAATATGGCGAGCGGCTTGTCCTTCAACTACGGCCAGTTCATGCTGGTGGGGATGATGGTCAACATGCTGTTCATGACCACGACGACGGGACTGACCTCCCTTGTTGAGGACCATACCACCGATTTTACCCAGGAGATGATGGTTTCTCCGATTTCCCGCTATTCCATCGTGATCGGAAAGATCTTCGGCTCTTCCTTCGGCGCCGTCGTCAGCATGTTCGGCACAATCGCCGTGGGACTCGTCATGGGCATCACCATCAGCCCCGGCCAGATGCTCCTGATTCTCGCCCTGTCTCCGCTCATGTGCCTGTCCGCGGGAGCGCTGGGAATGCTCATCATCGGAGTCATTAAAAACAATAAGACCGCGAACCTGGCGCTGATGCTGGTGGTGA
>DLFX01000358.1 GCA_002482405.1 Firmicutes bacterium UBA7709
GGGTTTCAAAGTAGACTTTCTCCGCTCTTTCCGCGAATGCGGCGGCGGAAAAGGCTTGCTGTGCGAATTTGGCCGCATTCTTGCGCATGATTTTTTGTATGACTGCATCGCTAAGCAGGAGTCTCATATCCGCCAGGTATTCCCGTTCCGTTTCATATTGCCAACCGTTGTAGCCATCCAGAATGACTCCGTCCAGACAGGCATCCCTGCGGCAGAGTGCCGGCAGCCCCGATGCGAGGGCTTCAATGTAGGTGAGTCCTTGGGTCTCGCTGACGGAGGCACTGACAAACAGGTCTCCCATGTGGTAGAAGTCGCCAATTTGCTCCGGAGGAATCATACCGGCAAAGCGTACCGAATCCCCGATGCCGAGATTNNACGCCATTTTCTCCAGTGTATCGCGGTAAGGCCCATCCCCGACAATCAGGAAGGTAAGCGTCCGTGTGTCCTGCTTTGCGTAGTACCCCAGCAGCTCCTCCAGATTCTTCTCCTTAGCAAGACGGCCGATATAGAGCAGAATGCGGTTTTCATCCGGAATGTCAAGCCGCTTCCTGATGTCAAACTTCTTTTCTTCCGAGGTTTCTGCTGTGAACCGATCAAGGTCGATGCCGGTGGGTACCACATGAATGGGCCTGTCAATTCCATAACCGCTTAAAACAGCTCGCACCTTTTCCGTGGGAGCGATGACGGAGGCGCACTGCTCAATCACCCAGCGTGATAGTGTAGAGGTCATTTGCCGCCCCCATTTTTTGTTGGACATGAAATAGTGGGTGTAGTCCTCGTAGACCGTGTGATAGGTGTGGACAATGGGGATGGACAATCTCTTGGCGATCCGACGGGCCATCAGGAAGGTGGAAAACTCACACTGAGAGTGGATGATGTCCGGCTTCCAATCCAAAATCCGCTGCACAAAACCACTGGAGAGGGCCGCCTTAATTCTGGCGCCGGGATAGATTTTCCCCGCGCCCACCGAACCGATATAGGTTACCCCATCCGATTCATAGGAGTGGAGGGTCTGCGACAGGGTCAGGACACGAACCTCATGTCTGCGCCGGATAAGCTCTCTCCGCAGATTCAATACCGAGGTCACAACCCCATTCACGGTCGGGGCATACCAATCTGTTGTAATCAGGATTTTCATAAAGCGCAACTCCTTCCTTATAGACAATTGCCGGCGCCGGTGCCAAAGCCCTCATAACACGGCTTGTCGCCTGAATGATGAACATAGCGTCATTGTGATAGTTTCCAGGCAGCCCGGTGTATTCTTCGTGAAGTCCGGCAATAAAGGTGCCGGCATCTTTGGGTTTTTCTCCCACACTTACTTGCGCCCACCGGCGCAGTTCGGCAACAAGGTGCGGGTGCAGATGTGACTCGTAGACACGGTGTTCCCACAGCGTGCCTGGATAGCTTTCGTTGTGGGGATAGGTGAAAGCGTCTGCGAGATAGTGCATCAGCTTCCCCAGCCGATAGTAATCCCGCATAGTCCAGCTCGTTCTGCCTTGCAGATGTTCAATCACACGCAGGGTATATCTCCTTGAACTGTTGTAATTATGTCCTCTGAGTTTTTGGCACTTGATAGAGCCCTTCATGTAAGAGAACATATTGAAATCCGGCTCAATGCAGCCTAAAATAAATGCTTTTTGATTTATCACCGAATGGCAGGCCGGAATATCGTTCAATAAATAACCGGCCAATAATACATGACTTCTCATTTCCATATACAATCAACCTCGCCATAAAAAAATCCACTTGCTTTCTGGTATGAAACCAGTATAAGCAAGTGGGTTAAACTGCATTTATCATTCAGTTAAACTATAGATAAAATATGGAAGGTTTGAACATGATATCTGTCCTCATCCTTTGAGTCGATACCCCGCGCCCCGCACCGTCTGGATATACCGGGGGTTGCCCGGGTCTTCCTCGAGCTTATCCCGCAGCCGGTTGATGTGGACGGCGACGGTGGCGTTGTCTCCCATGGCGTCCATGCCCCAAATGCGCTCGTAAAGCATTTCTCTGTTAAACACCACATCCGCGTTGAGGGCTAAAAACAGCAAAAGCTCATATTCCTTGTTCTTCAGCTCGACTTCAATATCGTTCACATAGACTCTGCGGGTGTCGGTGTTTATGCGGATAGTGCCTATGGTGAGCTGTATTGGAGCAGAGCGGTCCGTTTTCTTCAATCTGGCATACTGCGCAAGGTGGGCCTTGACCCGCGCCACGAGGACGCTTGGTGAAAAGGGCTTTTCAATGTAATCATCCGCCCCGAGTCCCAGTCCCCGTATTTTATCGATATCCTCCCGCCGGGCCGTGACCATCAGGATCGGAATATCCAGCGCTTCCCGCAGCTTGCGGCAGACGGTGAAACCGTCTATCCCCGGAATCATCAGATCCAGCAGGATCAGATCAAAGCCGCCTCGCAAGGCTTTCTCAATACCCATCACCCCATCTGGGGCAATTTCAACTTCAAAATGTTCAATAGCAAGGTAATCACGTTCAATAGCAGCGATTGCTGCGTCGTCTTCTATAATCAGTATTTTCTCCATGTCATTCCTCCACTTTCGGCAGGCAGATCGTAATGTCGAGCCCGCCTTGTCCCCCGGCTGTTGCCTCTATGGTTCCATTCATGCGCCGCACCGCATTGGCAGAGATGGCAAGACCAAGTCCGCTGCCGCGGTGAGGATTCTGCCGGGACGGGTCGCTGCGGTAGAATACCTCGAACAGGTGAGGTAGCGCCTCCTCTGGCACACCCGGACCGTCGTCGCAGAGGGACAGGCAGTATCCATTTTCCTCACGCAGGGAGATGGTCATAGTCCCCATATCTTTCGATTTATATTTCGCGCTGTTCTCCATGATGTTGGTGAGCACCCGGCGAAGCTGGTCTGGGTCGGCATACACTGTGGCCGGAGCCAGAGAACCGATGGTGAGGGTCAAGCCCTTTTCTTCATACTCTGTCTCCAACGCCCGCACAAGCTGCCGCACTTCATCATCCAGCTGCAGCAGCTCCGGACTCACCGGGTATTCGCCAAGCTCCATTTTGGAGAACAGGAAGATCTTAGAGAGCATGCGGTCGATGTCCTCGGCTTTGCTCTTGATGATCGCCAAATACCCTCTTTGTGCTTCGGGCGTTTGGGCAACGCCGTCCAAAAGCCCCTCCACATAGGCCTGGATGGAGGTCAGGGGGCTGCACAGGTCATGAGATATCCCAACCAGCAATTCCTTACGGCTCTGCTCATGCTGCGCCGTCCGTTCCTCCGAGGCTTTGAGGCGGGCGGCCATTTCGTTAAAGTCGGCGCAGACGGGTGCAAACTCGTCCTGCTCGCTGTAGTCGATGCGGTGCTCCAGATTCCCGTCACTGATCTGGCGCACACCGTCCGCCAAAATGTCCAGTGGTCGCTCAATCTTCCGAAATACAAACCGGATGAGAAAACGGTTTGTGAGCAGGATAGAAAAGAGAACGGCAAAAATCAGCACAATGGCGGAGAGCACAACGGCGACCTTCAGTGTCTCGTAGGACAGCTCGGAAGGACTGTTAAAGATGGAGATGCGATAGAAAGTTCCGTCAATTTCAGCCGAATGGACATACAACTCCCGGCTGCCGCTCGAAACAAATCCTTTGCCACCCAAAGCGTCTACCGCATTTAATAGGGTAGTGTCGGAATCGGTTGTGTGCCCGTATTGATAAATATTCTTGTTGGCAGAATCCACAGACAAGGCCATAGCATTTTTGTCCAGCAGGCCGCTGATGCCCGCCAAATCCTCCGCCTGGTTTTTATGGGTTCCCTCCCTCAGAGATTGCTCGACAAGCATAGAAACGCTGCGGCTGGCCCGATAGAAGTCCTCGCTGTCCTCAAAGCCCAGCCCCGCGCCGTATTGAATCGAAAGCCAGATGACGCCCACGCATAGAGCGCCAATGAGAGCGGTAATCGCCACCGGGACAGTAATCATCAGGATGTTGGAAATCACCAATCGTTTCTTTATATTTATATTTTTTGTAAAGCGTTCTTTTATCTTCATTTTAAGGTGCCTCCTCGCTCAGGGATATTTAAAGTATAGCATATATTTCCCGATTGGTCTTAAACAGGAGATAAACAATACGGTAAAGTGCGTTTTCCTTTCTATATTGCATAAAAAAACGGTTTTGTCAAATAGGCAAAGCCGTTTTTTGAGTAGTTTATCCAGAGTTTAACTTTAATTTGACTGCAGTTTATTTTGAACTGTTAAAATGACCGCAAATGATGAAATCTGCGAAGGCACACATATTGATCGTGCGGTTGCAGCCTTATTGGAGGAATATTTATGGAACAAATGATGATTGACATCATAAACGGCTTTGGCTACATCGGAATCGCATTTTTAATTGCGGTTGAAAATATATTCCCGCCCATTCCTTCCGAGGTAATCCTGACCTTTGGCGGTTTTCTGACGACGGTCAGCAATATGAATGTGTGGGGGGTGATCCTTTCCGCCACCATTGGAGCGGTGGCCGGGGCCTTGGTTTTGTATTACCTTGGCAGACTGTTGAATGCGGAAAGGCTGGAGCGGCTCTTTGAAAGCAAGCTCGGCCGCAGGCTGCATTTGAAAAAGGAAGATGTACGCAGAGCGGAGGGGTGGTTCTTCAAACATGGGAACAAGACGGTTTTCTTCTGCCGGTTTATCCCCCTCGTGCGGAGCCTGATTTCCATACCGGCCGGTGCCGCTAAAATGCAGATGGGCTCGTTCCTGCTTTTAACTGCGGCTGGCACAGCCATCTGGAATACCGTGCTGGTATTCCTCGGAAAGTTTGCCGGGGATGCCTGGGGAAACATTGCGAACTATGTCAATGTGTATTCGATTATCGCTGTTGGAGTTTTGGCGGTCATCGCCATCGTGGTGGGGGTAATCTTCATTAAAAAGAGGTTTCTAAGCCCACGCGGAACCGCCGGGAAAGACGAGGTAAAATGAATCGGTACCAAAAACTGGCGTCCAATACTGTTACCTTTGCGATTGGGACCTTCAGCTCAAAATTCCTGGTCTTTCTGATGCTGCCTCTCTATACCCGCACCTTATCCAGCGCGGAGTACGGAGAGGTTGATCTGGTTGTTCAGGCATGTAACCTGATGTTACCGATTGCGACGGCCGGCATCATGAATGCAGTGATACGTTTTGGGCTTGACAAGAGCGTAAACAAAAAAGGTGTTTTCTCCTTTGGGCTCTTGACCTGTTTGGCTGGTTTTTCCCTTTTGTGGCTTGCCAAACCGCTGCTTATGAACATAGGCTTTCTCGCTGCCAACATTCGGTATGCCTACCTTTTCGTATTTGTGGCTGCGCTTCACTCCTTGTGCTCCAACTTTATTCGGTCACAGGAATATGTGAAGCTCTATGCTTTTGACGGGCTTTTGCGGACAGCACTCACCGTTGTCCTGAATATCATCTTTTTGGTGGTGTTACGCATGGGTGTGTCGGGATACCTGCTGGCGACGGTTTTGTCAGACACCATATCTATGGTCGTTCTGTTCTTTGCGGCGCGGCTCTACCGCTTTTTCAGCCTGAAAAGCATAGACAGGGATGCCTCTGTCAGCATGTTGAAATATGCCCTGCCGCTGATCCCCACCACCGTTTCCATCTGGATCATCAACCTCTCGGATCGGTATATCCTGTCGTACCTGATCGGAAACGAGGCAACCGGACTGTATGCGATTGCCTATAAAATACCAACCATTATTACCATCATGGCGGTAATCTTTATGGACGCTTGGCAGATTTCATCCGTCAAGGAATACCGGCAAGAGGATGGCGCTTACTTTTTCTCCAAGGTTTTCAGCGTTTACAGCGCCCTTGTATTCACGGTGACCTCGGCGCTGATTACTCTTGCACAGCCCATCACCAGAGTGCTTGTCTCCGACAGCTTTTACAGCGCATGGCAATATATGCCTATCCTGTTGCTGGCAACGGTGTTCTCCTGTTTTGCCACCTTTTTAAGCAGCATCTACATGAATGAGAAGAAAAGCGGACACGTCCTGATGACGACGCTCGTCAGCGCCGGCATCAACATTGTTCTCAACTTTGCACTGATTCCTATATTCGGCATCCAGGGCGCAGGGTTATCCACGCTACTCAGCTACCTCGCCATGTTTTTGATTCGGGCAATTCATAGCCGATCCTTCATCAAAATGACCTTGGGCGTTCCGTGGCTCATTGGCAACACGGTCATCCTACTTGCACAGGTTGCTATTCTTTTTATAGGAAGCCAACATTGGCTATTCTATGAGCTGGCGCTGACTGTGTTCATTTTGGGCCTTCATATAAAGACCCTATTGGCTGGAGTAAGAAAGGTGGTGAAACCATAATGAATATTTTTAACACACATCGAAAAAACAAAAAAAGGAGTTTTTCCCACGAAGGGAAAGGGCTCGCATTGATCGTCGCCATTGCACTGGTCCTGACAACCGTAACCGCTTGTGGCAATGCCGGACAAGCCGCTGGCATAGCAGATTCCGTATCCCTTTCCACGGAATCTGCGGTGTCTGCCGAGGAAACGTATTCCGCTCAACTGGTTTCCTCAGTGATCCCGGAACCAGTGAAAAGCGCGCCCACTCCAAAAGTGGTACAACCGATAGTTGCTTCTCCACGTATCAGTAAAATTACAGTCACCTTTTACGGAGAAGCGACTACCTCCAAGGGCTTCACCTGGTACACGGACAGCGGTTCCCAAACCAGCGATGTCCAAGTGGTTGAACGAAAAGAAGATCTGTTGTCGGATTTTAGCCAGGCAATCATTTTTCAAGGTACTGTCGGAAAATCGAATAATTCACCCAAGGAGGTCGTCCACAAAGCCGTCGCCACCGGCCTGAAAAGCGATACGGCCTATGACTATCGTGTTGGAGACGCTAAATTAAACATCTGGAGTGAGCCGGCTGTTTTTACCACGGCGCCCGAAAAAGGTTCTTTCACCTTTATTGACTTATCCGATACGCAGTTTGCCGACCAAGCGGGAGCGAATGTAACTGCGGACACGATTAAAAAAGCGTTGTCCCAGGCGGGAAATGCCGGGTTTATCGTTCACAACGGCGATGTGGTGGATAACAAATCGGAGAAATTATGGAATTTGCTGCTGCAAACCTCAAAGTCCAGCCTAATAAATACGACTATCATGCCTGCTGTGGGCAACCATGATGTCGGGAACAGCACCTTTATTGACCATTTCAACCTTGACACACCTGCGGCGGCGACGAAGACAGGAGCGTATTATTCGGTGGACTACAGCAACGCGCATTTTGTCGTGCTGAACACAAACGAATCGTCAGGTAGTTATAAAAGTTTCACGGATGCACAGGTGGATTGGCTGAAATCCGATATTAAAGCCGCAAAAAAAGCAGGGTCGCAGTGGATTATTGTTGTTATACATATAGGTCCGTATACGGTTGCGGAGCATTCCTCTGACTCCAATGTGAAAGATACGCGCACAAAAATTGCCCCGCTCTTCAATGAGCTTGGCGTTGATCTTGTGCTGCAGGGACATGACCATGTATATGAGCGAAGCAAGCCCATTGTGAATGGAGCTGCCACTAAGAAAACCACGGTGACGGAACGCCTGGGGGACCGCACAATCGAATGCATGATTGACCCCAAGGGGCCTCTTTATCTGACGCCCGGTACTGCCGGAACAAAGCATTATTATCAGAATCCCAAACTGAGTCAGAGTTATCTGAGTTTATTTGATGTTGCAAAGGGTCCGTACAAGGGTGATCCAGACATGAAAAACCAGGAAACCTTTATGAGCATAACCATTGACGGAAATGTTCTCACGGCAACTGCATACCAAATATCAAAAACCAAAAACGATGGCCAGCCCTATATGATCGATCAATTCAAGATAAAGAAGGTGTAGCACAGTCGATGGAACATACAGAAAAATCGTAATGTAGGCTTGGAAAAAATAAATAAAAACAAGGGCAAACCTGCTAAAAGGCAGGGACGCAAAGCCGAGGGTCTAAGGTATTTTAAGATACTATGATAGTCTGGCTGCTAAAACTGTGCGAAGCCTGCCCTCATGTTGAGGACAGGCTTTTACGCTTTTTATCGAGCATTTCAGGCATCAGGATATCGGCTTTCGTTATACATCATGGCGAAAGGGGTAGTTTGTATGACTCAACCTTTTTATCTTTCTACGAGGTGTAAATAGAGACAGAGCAACTTGTACATACCCTCCTTTACCTCTACAATTTAATTATGCAAGGTTAAAAAAGTCAGCATTTTGCCGTGGGCATCGTGCTGACTTTTTTCTTTCGACAAGAAAATCTATACAGCGACTAAATATTCCAAATAATGGGGTGTTTTTCGCTGTTTTTTATATAGGCGAAGTTATTCCGCGCTGCCGCGCTCCTCCGCTTCTGACATTTTGATTCACCATCAAAATTTCAGAAAAC
>DLFX01000382.1:0-220 GCA_002482405.1 Firmicutes bacterium UBA7709
GGACAACATGTATTTTACAAAGATCGACGACGGCGACTTCGCGGTGAAGCCGATGAACTGTCCGGGCGCGATGCTGGCATATAAGAGAAAGATGTACAGCTATCGTGACTTCCCCATCAGGATGGCGGAAATGGGCCAGGTCCACAGGCATGAGCTGTCGGGAGCGCTCCACGGACTGATGCGGGTAAGGACCTTCACCCAGGATGACGCGCATATTTTC
>DLFX01000382.1:228-2811 GCA_002482405.1 Firmicutes bacterium UBA7709
GGTGTCATCGATTTCATAGATTACGTTTACAGCATCTTTGGGTTTAAATATCATATCGAACTTTCCACCCGGCCAGAGGACTCCATGGGAACCGAGGAAGAGTGGAATATGGCCACCGACGCCCTGAAGGAGGCGCTGACGGAGAAAGGGATACCCTTCGTCGTCAATGAGGGAGACGGGGCGTTCTACGGGCCGAAAATCGACTTCCATCTGGAGGACTGCCTCGGCAGGACCTGGCAGTGCGGCACCATCCAGCTCGACTTCCAGATGCCCCAGCGCTTTGAACTGACTTACGTCGGAAAGGACGGAGAAAAGCACACGCCCATCATGATCCACCGGGTAATCTTTGGCAGCATCGAGCGGTTCATCGGAATTTTGACGGAGCACTTCGCAGGGAAGTTCCCCCTTTGGCTTGCGCCGGTACAGGTAAAGCTTCTGACCGTCACCGAAAAATTTGCCGATTACGCAGAAGAGGTGGGGAAGAAGCTGGCCGATGCGGGGCTCAGGGCGGAAGTCGACGTCAGGAATGAAAAGATCGGGTACAAGATCAGAGAGGCCAGAAACGAAAGGGTTTCCTATATCGGTGTCATCGGAGAAAAAGAAACGGAAAGCGGCGAACTGACGGTGCGCTCCAGCAAAGCAGGAGAGCTCGGCGCGATGAAATTGGATGAATTTATCGCAAAACTGCAGAAGGAAATAGCCGATAAAGCATTGTAACGCGAGGGAACATTTTCGCCTCGCTATAGGGGGTTAAATCATGTTTGAGAAAAAGGATCAGAAGGAGTGGCGCGACGGGGTATATCTCTGCACCGCAAAAGACACATTTGAGGCGGATCTCCTGGAATCGAAGCTGAGAAGCGAAGGAATCCCTTCGATTAAAAAAGCAAAAGGCGCAGGTAATTTTTTGGAGATATTTATGGGCTCCAACAGCGCATATCCTATTGATATCTTCGTGCCCGCGGAAACTCTGGAGGACGCGAAAAATATCATCGTCGCGGTGCCCCTTGTGGGCGATGAACTGCCGGATGAGCCCATCGATTTTGATTCCCTGTCGGATGAGGAGCTGGATGAGCTGATCGGCGCCGGCGAAGAAAAAGACGAGGAAAATTCGGAAACGATTGAGAAGAAATAAGAAAAATCAACAAAAAACCTAAAAAAATCAGCAAGCATGCCGATATTTATATTAGATAGCGCTTTAACATTCTGCCCGGCGCTTTAGCGCCGCCCGGCAGAATTTATGCCAGAAAATCACGAGACCTCGGCTCGTAGATTTTCGTCGTATCGTTTGTGCGCCTATGAAAGGTAGATCGTGCTATGCGTTGCAAAAAATGTGGTAAAAGAATAAATAAGAAAAGCAAGTTCTGCATGAAGTGCGGGACAAAAGTTCCGCCTCAGGCAGAGGAAGATAAAAAGAAGAAGGGAAAGAAGAAGCGGTCAAAAATTCGGTTTCTCATCCTCTTTTTCATCGTTTTGATCCTGGCCGCCCTTGGATTTTTGATTTTCGGCGGAGATAAGGTGCCGGAAAAGATCAGGGACATGAAGGGCTACGCCAATCTGACGGCGACGGTAAAGGAAGTGCTGCCGGACGATGTAAAGCTGCCCGTTCAGGTAAAGCTGCCCTTTGATCTGCCCCATGAATTCCCCTTTGATTTCAAGCTTCCCGATCTGCCGAAGCCGGGCGATCTTTTTGGGAGCTATGGCGGAAAAGATCAGAAGCAAGCCGTTGAAGCGGAAAAAAATGATAAGAAGCCCGCTGACAGTAAGGATAAACAAAAGTCGGAGAGCAAAGACGCCAATAAGGATGCGGCAAAGGGCAAAGAGGATGATAAGACCGCCGCGGCGGTGGAGGTAAACAGCAAGTACAGTGAAAAGGAGCAGAAGGTCATCAGGGCAGGCGTGGATGACGGCATCGTAGTGGGCAATGCCGACCTTTTCTCCGATGGAGCCATCGACTGGAATTATGATAAGGTCGAGCTTCAGGGGCATAATACGGATCTCAGCACCGGGACGGATACGGTGGTGGTGTATCTGGAAATGTCGAATCAATACGTGAACATGACCGGAACAAAGGAAATCACCTATCAGTATGACGAGCAGACCGGCAAATGGGAGGCGGGTCCCGTGTCAAAGATCAACTGTAAGTCTATTGAGCCGGTAAACGCCACGTAAAAAATAAAAAAGCGGAAATGACGGAATAACAAAGAAACATCAAAAGACGGTTCTTGTTGATCACAAGAACCGCCTTTTTCAGTGCGCCCAGCAGACCCACGTACTGATCGATAGTCTATATTTCCTTTCCGGTGAAGATCTTTACCGACAGGAGGTAAGACAGCAGGTAGAAGAGGATCAGGAGAAACGGAAGCAGTTTTGCAATGACGGTCAAGGCAGTTGCGGGAATCATGGGAAGCCCTGCTTTGCTCAGGACGATGACCGCCGCCGTCGGCAGGGCAAAGACCCCCGCGAGAATGATTCTGCTTTTTTCAGTCCCGAATTTAAAGGTCAGGGGCAGCATGATGCCGGAGAGGAGCATCGCCACGCCAACCAATCCGGCGATAATATAGAGGTGGGTCGTCGTGCTGAAAT
>DLFX01000080.1:0-175 GCA_002482405.1 Firmicutes bacterium UBA7709
TTTCTCATGGCCGCGCTCATATCCGTCCTGCCGTACCTGCTCCTGCGGGTTCGGGTGGAAACGATCCGCAGAAAGAGCAGCTTTGAAGGTGAGAAACTGATATCCGAATTCCTCTGCCAGTACCGGATGTCCGGCTTGAATATCTATAAGGCCATCGAGCAGGTGATCCTTGTTT
>DLFX01000080.1:203-4437 GCA_002482405.1 Firmicutes bacterium UBA7709
AGGAGACCCTCAGGTGGTCAAAGAGGCTGCGGAGCGGTTTGCCTACGGCGTCAATACGAACTGGAGCAGGATGCTGGCCAATTGCATCCGTATCGCCGCGGAAAGCGGGATCAACGTCACCCTTGCCCTGGAGGATATCCAGATCCAACTGAGGGAGGCGAGAGAGCTGTTTGAAGAGCGGAAAAGGCTCAATTCGGAATCGTCCAGNNTCATGTACGCCGGCACTGTCCTCATGTCGGTAAGGTACTTGGACATTCCATTTGGCAGGCTTCTGAGAAATCAATTTTACACAGAGCAGGGATTTCTGCTGATTCTGCTGATTACATTTCTGTTCCTGATCAACCTGGCTCTGATAGAGATCATCAACAATCAGCGTTTCGATTATTAGCGGCGGAAACCTGCAGATTAAAGCTTTTGGGGAACCAGGAACAAGAGAGAGGAGTGATCGCATTGAACCGGTATATCATGAGAGGAGGGTATGGATTTGAGTTGGAGTATTGGAATAACCGCCGGATTTGTGATTTGCATGACCGCCGGAGTCTATCTGCTGAAGGGCTGGGGTATATGGTCATGGAGTCTGAGGAGGCGAGCTTTTATGAGAAACGGTATGATCGGCGGGTTTTTTACATATCAGGGCCTCGAATCGATTTTTGAAAACCGGGGAAAGGGAAGTCCTTTTGAGGTGATCTTTCGATGGATCAGGGCTCGCCGGGAGCGGAAAATGGACCGGGAAATATTTGAGTCCATCACGTTTTTACGGAACCTTGCCGCTATCGAAAGAGGAAAAAACAGCAGCGCCGATTCTGTAATCGAAAAGCTTTCCGAGAATAACGGTCTGCTGCAGCCGGTCTTTCTTAAAATGCTGAACCTCCTGAGGATCAATCAGCTAAAGGAGGCCGCAGCCCTATTTTCTAAAAAAGTGGGCACAGCTGCAAGTAAGGATTTCGCGAACCTGTTGCTTCAATGGGACAGAATGGAGCCAAGCGAACTGTCGGAGACGCTTTTATCCTATGAAAAAAATATGAGGGCCGTAAGGCTTACGGAGCAGAAGAAAAGGGATGAAATCGTCAGTGATCTGATTTATTTTCCCGTCGTGGTGAACATAATCGTCATCTTTGTCAATTTTATTTATGTCGCCTATTTTATCGATCAGAAAGACATGCTGAAGATGCTTATGTAGAAGAAAAACGCTGTGAATGATCATGTGAACGAAATGGGTTGACCGCTTATGGAAAGAGAAGAAGAGAAAAGAAAAAAATATGGAAAAAGAAAGGAAGATACCGAAATGAAGCAGATTATCGTTTTAATTGCAATGGTTCTTTTGGGGATTGTGCTCGCGGGGCTCGTCGGCCAGTTTGGAGACAGCGCCACGGCGATTTCAGAGAACGCAAGAACAAAAATTGTGGAAACCTTGGGGGATTGAGATGAAACAGTTCATCGTGCTCTGCAGCACAATATTGCTCGGCANNCGCCATCTACAATATGATCATGGGGCCGGGAGACAACTCGGTGATCAGCAGTGTCAGCGACGTCTGGCAGATGGGTATCCAAGTGAGAACGGATACCCCGTAACGGAGATTTTATCATGAAGCAACTGATCGTTTTATTGGGGGTCCTGCCCATCATGCTGATTTTCCTGATGCAGTACGCCCTGGACCAGAGAAATAACGACAACATCATCCGGTTCCAGGAATGTGTGTATCAGGCAAAGGAGCAGGCGAAGCAGGAGGGGTGTTTCACCCCGGAAATCAAGAAAGATATGATAGGAAAGATCAAAAGGGATTTTCATATCGAGGAAGGGGATATGGTGGTAGAACTGGAATCGGTTCCCCAATACCGTACCTCCCTCTTTGACCAAAGAGAGCTGATTTATTATAAGGTTTCCGTTCCCCTTGAAAAGCTCATGGCCGGCAACCGGCTTTTCGGCATACCGGACAGTGAGAACAGGGGAATGTATACCATTGAAAGCTGGACGGCCAGCGAGCTGCTGCGGGAGTAGGCAATGAAAGTATTTATCGTATTCATGGGGCTGCTGATCATCAATGTGAGCTTTCTGTCCTATCAGGGAGACTTAGGGCATTACGTGCGGTGTCAGGCGTTTCTGAAGGCTGTCGCTGAGGAAAGCGCGGCCGGCGCCGCGCTATACTATGATGAAGAGGTCTATTCAGCCGGAACTTTCCAGTTTGATTATGAGGAAGGCCGGAACTATATCGACTACCTCATGGAAGAATCAAAAAAAGAAATGCCCCTCCCTCTGGACAGCGCCATCACTTATGAGGTGTCTTTTCAGGATGATCTGCTGGGCTATGGGGGTGAGGACAATCCTTCGGTAACGGTTGAAATCACAGCGAAGACCGGGGACCTGTTCCGGCTGCCCTTTCTTGAAGTGACGGAGGTCAAAAGAGCGGCGTAATACGAGCTGCCCCAGTAAGCAAATATCATGTTTACAAGGCCAAATTATATGATACAATAAAACTGTCGGGAGGTGATGGGGATGATGAATAATGACGAGCTTTTCGCAGCGATCACAGATGCGTTTGACAGGAAGGTTGAAGAGGTAAAGCTACATACGGGAGCCCTTGTGGAGGATTTACGCGGAGATGTTAAGGCGATAGCCGAAGGACATGATATTCTATTTAATAAAATGGATAATCTCGAGCGGAGGTTTGACGGTCTCGAGCGANNGCCTCGATAAAAGGGTCGGCAGGCTTGAAAAGAATATGAACATAATCAAGGACTATGTGATCGGCGTTGACGCAAAGCTCAATGAACACGAGATAATATTAAAAAGGGTAAGATAAATGCTCTATGTAGAAAATCGGCTGGAAGGCTGATTTTTATATTTTCTGCAAAAAAATGAGCGAAAAATAATTCTTTCATTGCGTCAAATTAAAAAAGAATACTATAATAAAATTAATTAATATAATCAAGGCGGTATCACAAAAGAAAAGATTTGAGAGGTGGAAACCTATGTTGAAAGGGAACGGACTGCTCGATCATTTGATGGCGCTGGGGCCATATTTTGGGGAGATTTTTGGAAGAGATCTTGTCGTGTGGGTTTCAGATACAGACAATGTCCTCGGTTATTTCCCCGGTAAAAATTTTGACGTCGGATCAGACGGGATCCTGGCTGCAGATGACCCGATGCGCGCCGCGATGCAAAAGGCGGAGGCAATGCAGCTCAATATGCCTGCCGGAATCCTCGGTATACCGTGGAAGGAGATCGACAATCCTGTCTTTAACGACGAAGGTAAGGTCATCGGCTGCATCAGTTTTGGGATAAGCTTGAAGCAGGAGACGAAGGTTGTGGATGTTTCCCGCAGCATTAATGAAGCGGTGGACAATATGGATGCTTCCGTCAGAGAGTTTGCGGATTCGGCGGAAAACGTCAGGGACAGTGAAAAGGTGCTGAGGGACAATATCGAAGAGGTCAATGCGCTGACGAAGGAAATAAGCAATGTGCTGTCCTTCACGAAAAGAATAGCGAATCAGACGAACCTGCTCGGACTGAACGCCTCTATTGAAGCTGCGAGGGCAGGAACAGCCGGAGCAGGGTTCGGCGTCGTGGCGGAGGAAATCCGTCAGTTGGCCATTGAGTCGATGAGCTTTGCCAAAAAGATAGAGTCCATGCTCGTTAAAATCAACGAGGCCAACAAGATGACCCTCGAATATTCCGATTCGGCATACGCAGCAACAGAGGGACAGATTATGGAAATCGAAAAAACGAGGGCGAGGATACAGGAGCTTAAAAACATCTCGGATGAACTGATTGTGCTTTCCAAAGAAATATAAGTTGGTAAGGAATGGTTTCCTTGCCGCTTTTTTATCCACTCAGCAGTTTCAGCCTTATAAAGTTGATCAAAAATGACAGACTATATTGAATAAAACTGATTAGCGAGGATCGATTTATGAGGTGCGGCAGGGGGCTGGACCGGCGCTGGAGAGAGAAAGTGGGAAAAGGGGCCGCAAAGATTTTTATAACGGTTATTCTCATAATATGCGTAACCGATTTTTTAAACTGGCGCGTGGAGGGCGACGGCGTTTGGTCGCCGGATTATCGGAAAATAGACCTGGGAGAGATCCTTGACAAAGCGGAACTGTCCGATAAGGATTACCATACGATTTTGATGCAGACCGGATTGGGACGTGATTCTGCGGATAAGCTGCTGTCGGAAAATACCGGTGCCGGACGGGCGAGAATATTTAAGGAATATCAGAACAACTTTTTTGCGCC
>DLFX01000159.1:0-8332 GCA_002482405.1 Firmicutes bacterium UBA7709
ATGGTGGCGAAGTTGTCGTCGGTCAGAACCATGTCCGCCGCTCCTTTTGCCACGTCTGTTCCGGTGATGCCCATTGCGACGCCGATATCGGCGGCCTTCAGCGATGGCGCGTCGTTTACGCCGTCCCCCGTCATGGACACGATATGGCCGTGGGAACGGAAAGCCTTAACGATCATGACCTTGTTTTCGGGAGAAACTCTGGCAAAGACTCTCAGATCCGGCACCGCTCTGTTGAGCTCTTCCTGAGTCATGCGGCTGAGCCTGTCGCCGGTGATGCACTGATCTTCGCTTTCCGCGATGCCGAGCTCTTTTGCGATGGCGAAGGCCGTGTCGATGTGATCGCCGGTGATCATGACCGTAGTTACAGAGGCGCTCTTAAATATTTCTACGGCTTTCTTTGCTTCCGGGCGCGGCGGATCGATCATTCCCACCAATCCCGCAAAGATGAGATTTTCTTCCGCGGCGGAGGGGTCTTCCAGCTTGATGGAAAGGGCCAGCACCCGCAGCGCCATGACGGCCATTTCCTTTGCCGCTGTTTGGATTTTTTCCTTATCCGAAGCCGTGATCGGACGGATCGTTCCGTTGATGATGATTTCGCTGCAGTTTTCGATGATCCGGTCCATGGCTCCTTTTGTATAGGCGATGACTTTTCCGTCGGTATTTTTGTGAACAGTCGTCATCATTTTCCGGTCCGAATCGAAGGCCTGCTCGTTGATCCGGGGCGCTTCGAGCTCCAGCGCTTTTTTCGAGACACGGTTATCGAGGCCCATGTCAAGGAGAGCAAGCTCCGTCGGATCGCCGATGCGGACACCGTCGTCGATGGATGCGTCGGTGCAGAGAACAAAACCGTCGATCAGCAGTTTATCCGCATCATAATGAAGCTCTGAAACGCGCCGGAGCGTTTCGTCCGCGTAAACCGCGGTGACGGTCATTTTATTTTGGGTAAGGGTCCCGGTCTTGTCGGAACAGACCACGCTTACCGCTCCGAGGGTTTCCACCGCGGGAAGCTTCCTCACGATGGTGTTGACCTTCACCATCTTCTGAACGCCCAAGGCGAGGACGATGGTGACGACAGCGGGCAGGCCTTCCGGGATAGCGGCCACCGCAAGGGAGATAGCGGTCAGGAGCATTTCCATGATGTCCCTGTGCTGAACCAGCGCCACTGCGAAAAGCGCCGCGCACAGGACGACGGCAAGGATGCCGAGAATCTTGCCCAGATCTCCCAGGCGTTTCTGCAGGGGAGTCATTTCCTCCACGCTCTCGCTGATCATCTTTGCGATCTTTCCGATTTCCGTTTGCATGCCGGTCTCTACGACGACGCCCTCGCCTCTTCCGTAGGCTACGCTCGTGGACAGATAGGCCATGTTGAGGCGGTCGCCCAGAGTAATATCATCCTTCGCGACAAATTCCGCATCCTTTTGGACGGGCACCGATTCTCCTGTGAGGGCGGATTCCTCCACCTTCATGTTCACAGTGCTGATCAGCCTCAGGTCGGCTGGAATGACTCTCCCCGCCTCAAGGAGGACGATGTCCCCGGGCACAAGCTCCGCAGCCGATATTTCCAACGGCTGACCGTCCCGGCGCACGAGAGCGGTGGGACTTGAGAGCTTTTTCAGCGCTTCAAGGGATTTTTCCGCCTTGGATTCCTGCACCACTCCGATGACAGCATTTAGAAGAATCACCGCCAGGATGATCCCGGCATCGCTGATCTCTTTCAGGAAAACCGAGATGACGACTGCCGCCATGAGGATATAGATCATCGGGTCTCTCAACTGTGAAAGGAACATCTGCAATTTCGTCTTCGGTTTCTTTTCCTGGAAGGCGTTGGGGCCGTATTTTTCAAGCCTTTCCTTCGCCTCCTGCGATGTAAGGCCGTTCTGGCTGTTCACTTCCAGCTGTTTCAAGACCTCTTCGATTTTTTGACGCTCAAACATTTCTTACCTCCATTTAGACAATTTTCCCAGCGAGTCCTGAAATACGTTGCGAGGCGTATTCATTATGCTATAATACTTATAGTCCCTAATAAAAAAAGGCCTTAACATAACATTCGCAAAACGCTGAAAATTATGTCAAAGTCTTGTTACCTTGCGTACCTAACCACATTTGCGTAGCAAATGTCTGGTAGGTGCCATACGGAAATTTCCCAGCTTTAGCTGGCTCGGAATTTTTCCGTTTGCGGGTTTACGGCCAGGCACAGGGGTGCCAGGATGTTGACCAGTAAACTTAAAACTACTCCCTTTGTATACTGTATAATATATTGGAAAAATATTCTGTTGTCAAGAAAAAATGATAATGATATAATGTACTGTAAAGTGTTAAAGTATAAAAGTGCCGTGGGTATGTGGGGGTTGCAAAATGGGTTATGAGTCCAGATTTAGAAACGAAGAGATCGACGAGCTTTTCAAAGCGATTTTAGCTCTTGAGACAGAGGAGGAGTGCTATCGCTTTTTTGAAGATATCTGTACGATCAACGAAATTCACGCGATTTCTCAGCGNNNNGCATAAGACGTACAATGAAATCGAAGAGGTCACCAAGGCCAGCACGGCTACCATCAGCAGGATCAACAAATGCCTGCTTTACGGAGCCGACGGCTATCGAAGGATCCTGGAACGGATCTATCCGAAATGAAGAAGATAGTTCGATCTGTTTTTATAATGTTTCTTTTTACATCTGTGGGTTTTCTGCTGTATTACAATTATTCCGNNAGGAAAATAGATGTCGTAATATTTATTTTTGTCGTAACTCTTATCTGTATCGCATATATCGCATTTGAATTTTACCAGATCATGTATTCCGAGATGACCGACAGGATGAACATGATCACGGAGAGCAAGAATGATCTCCAGACTACATATAACAGCGTATCCATGTTTATGATTGAGATCGGCGCCGACCTTTCCATCGTCAACATAAATGAAGCGGCCTGCCGTTATCTCGGCAGGAAGCGGTATCATATTATCGGGCAGAACTTATACTCCGCTCTCGGGTTTTCTGAAGAGGCGACAGGCACCATTAAGAAAGCCGTGCGTGAGACTTTCTTAAAAAATATCAACGGAAAAGGTGAAGTGGAGAACGACGGGAGAATCTTCGAGGTATTTACTTTCCCGATGCAGGACATCTCTGCCCGTTTGAATCGCGTGCTGCTCATGCTGAACGACGTCACCCAGGTACGGGCTCTGTACCGGCAGACGCTTCAGGAGAACAAGATGAAGGCGGTCGGCCAGCTGGCTGCCGGAGTCGCGCATGAAATCAGAAATCCTTTGGGTCTGATCAGAAATTACTGCCATCTGCTGAAAAAAAGTTCGCCCGACGATCTGGAGCTTAAAACAAAAGCCATCAGCATGATGGAAAAAGCAGTGGACCGGTCCAATGAAATCATAGACAACCTGCTGCGGTTTTCAAGGATTTCCAATGAGAAATGGATCGATGTGAATCTAAGGCAGGCGATCCTCTCCATTCTGTCTTTTGAAGAACTTACCCTGATAAAGAATAATATCAGCGTCACACTGAACTGCAACGAGAAAATAACGCTCTTTCTGGTTCTGGAATCTCTGGAAATGATCATGATCAATCTGATCATCAACGCTGTGGACGCAATGGAAAACGGCGGGGAAATCATAATCGACTGCGTCGAAACAGGCGAAACGGTAACGGTGACGGTAGCCGACACGGGGACTGGCATTCCCGAGGATATCCACGCTAACATTTTCAACCCTTTCTTTACGACAAAAGAAAACCGCAGCGGCGGTGGACTTGGCCTCTATATCGTATATAATGAAATAAGCAAACTGAACGGAACGATCACTATGGAAAGTGAGGTAGGAACAGGAACAATCTTTACAATACAGTTGCCGATTAGGAGGGGAGAAGAATCCAATGAATAAGGATTTTAAGATTCTCATTGTGGATGATGAAGAGGCATACTGCGATGTTCTCGCCATGATTCTGCAGACGGAAGGCTACCAGGTCAGACAGTGCACAAAATCAAGAGAAGTGCTGGACATCCTGAAAACGAGTGACTTTGATCTCATTATATCAGACCTGATCATGCCGGAGATGGATGGAGTAGCCTTGTTGAACGCGGTTAAAAAAGTCCGGCCTGAGCTTACCTTCATCATACTGACTGCTTATGGGACCATAGACAATGCCGTGAAAGCGATGAAGCAGGGCGCTTTCACCTATGTAATCAAGGGAAGCGACCCGGAGGAGCTGCTGAGAGAAGTACAAAGCATCGAGAAATTGAAGCACATACAAAAAAGGGAAACTGTGGATCCGTCCGGTCCGGACGAAGCATATATGCTTCAAACGAAAAACAGTCTCTTCAAAAATGTGCTGACAATGGCTTCCAAGGCGGCCAGAAGCGACGCCAATGTCCTCATTTTAGGAGAATCGGGGGTGGGGAAGGAGGTCGTCGCGCAGTATATCCATAAGGAGAGCAATCGCGCTCAAAACGGCTTTTTTGCGACCAACTGCCATACTTTTTCAGACAGTCTTCTGGAATCGGAGCTGTTTGGTCATGAGAGGGGCTCTTTCACCGGCGCCCTGAACACGAGGATCGGCCGGTTTGAGGCGGCAAATTCAGGTACGCTGTTTCTGGATGAGATCGGGGATATTCCATTACCTACGCAGGCTAAGCTACTGAGGGCTATCGAAACAAAGAGGATCAACAGAATCGGAAGCAATGAGGAAATCAAAGTTGATTTTCGTTTGATATCCGCAACCAATAAGGACCTGGCAAAGGAAATTAAAGAGGGCGCATTCCGCGAGGACCTGTTTTTCCGTTTAAGCACGATTATCCTGCAGGTTCCCCCTCTACGGCAGAGAAGAGAAGATCTTCCGGATTTTATCGGGTATTTTGTGGAAAAGGCAAAAACCGCTCTCAGATATGAAAAAATTGAAATTNNCGGCAATATCAGAGAGCTGAAAAATATCGTCGATCGCATGGTCGTGCTTTCCGACAACGGACATATCACAGCCGACAGCATCGCCAACCTGCCCTCAATCAATGAGACGAATCATCTGGAGGATATCTTTGAACTGAAGCATTCTCTGCGGGATATCCGCAGGGAGGTTGAGTCCAGATACATNNTATAACATTACAAAGTCCGCCAAGGATCTGGACATCAGCACAAGGCATCTTTTCAATAAAATTTCGGAATACGGCATTAAGGAATATTCCCGCAGAGGGGTGTTCAAGGATGAAGAATGAACGGTATCGGCTGAAAAGATCCCTGGGCCGTGTCGAGGTTTTTGCCCTGGCATTTGGAACGATGATCGGCTGGGGGTGGATCATTCTGCCGTCACAGTGGATCGATTACGCGGGAGTGCTGGGCGCCGTGATCGCTTTTTTAATCGGCGGGTTCCTGTGCATTCTTGTCGGTCTGACCTATGCGGAGCTGACGTCGGCGTTCCCCCTGGCCGGAGGCGAGCTGGCCTTTTCCTACCTNNTCCTGGATCACCGGCTGGACCGTTTCCTTTGCGTACCTCTGCGTCGCGGCATGGGAAGGGATCGCCCTTTCTACCGCGCTCCATTATTTGATTCCGCTGGCCAATTTCGGATACTTGTGGAATGTCGCGGGATTTGACGTTTATTTCTCGTGGTCCTTGATCGGCAT
This sequence comes from Firmicutes bacterium UBA7709, assembly GCA_002482405.1. Next base: position 5,617 of record DLFX01000159.1, read on the forward strand.
GGCCGGAGCCGTGGTCCTGACGCTGTTGAATATCATCGGTGTAAAGTTTGTGGCGGTTTTCCAGATCTTACTTGTTATAGTGATGCTGATTTCCGGCATCATTTTCATTTTAGGCAGCGCCGCTTTCGGGGACCTGAAAAATATGACTCCCGCCATCACAGATATGAAAGGGGTAGGGATGGCGCTTCTCATGGCGCCATCCATGTATATCGGTTTCGATATGGTTTCCAAATCCGCCGAGGAAATGAATATGCCGCTCCGGGATATTGCCAAAGTTCTGATCGTATCCATCGTCGGCGCGGGCGCGTGGTACATCCTCATGATCATCGGGACCGCGCATTCTCTCCCGTATGAGCTCAGGCGGCAGACGATTGTTCCGACGGCCGATTCCGCCGCCTATACGTTTCAGTCGACGACCATGGCAAAGATTATGATCGTGGGAGGCATCTGCGGAATCATTACGAGCTGGAACGGATTCATTGTCGGCGCGTCCAGGATCATCTTCGCCATGGGAAGAGCCAAAATGCTGCCTGGCATTTTCGGCTGGGTTCACCCGAAATACCAGACGCCGGCGATAGCCATTGTTTTTATCGGTCTGATCTGCTGCCTTTCACCGCTGCTGGGGGCAAACGCGCTGATTTGGCTTGTGGATACCGCGTCCTTTGGCACTGTTGCCGTTTACCTGCTGGTTTCCATTTCCTTTTTGCGGGTCAGAAAGCTTGAACCCGGATTAAAAAAGCATTACTCTGTTAAAAGGGGGCGGTTGGTCGGAATTCTTGCACTGATAACGGCCATATTTTTCTTATTTTGGTATACTCCCATCAGCCCCGCCGCGCTCAATTGGACCCACGAGTGGATGCTTGTGTTTTCCTGGGGCTTTATCGGCGCGATTCTGCTGATATCCTCCAGAATAACCGACAGGAAAAAGCATATGACCGACGCGGAACGCGAGATGCTCATGTTTGGGGAAGAATACGCGAGAGAAATCTTTGATCAGAAATAAAACACCGTCTTTTCGATATCAGCGCGCTTGAAATGATAGGGGTGGGCATTGGAGCTCTCCTCCGGATATCCCATGGGGAGCAGCACTACCGGCAGGATATTTTTCGGCAGATTATAGGCTTCCGTTATCTTTTGGAAATCAAAATAACCGATCCATGTGCAGCCTACTCCTACGCTGGCGGCTTCCAGCATCATATGAGTCGCTACGATGGCCGCGTCGATTTCGCCCATATCCTTTTGGTCGATGGAGCGCTTCCAGCTGACCGTATTGTCGTAACAGACCAACAGCACCAAATGAGAATCGTAGTGAAACGGAGTGCAATCCCTGAGCTTTGCCAGGCCGTTCTCCGTGTTGAGGACGAGAATACGCTGAGGCTGCTTATTTTCCGCAGTTGGCGCAACCCTTCCGGCTTCCAGAATCAAATCCAGTTTTTCCTGTTCAACATTTCTGTCGCTGAACTTTCTGACAGAATACCGTTCCTTTGCCAAGTTTAAAAAATTCATATGATTTTCCTCCTATCCGGTATGGCTTCCCTCATAATACCTTTCAATTATAGTGTAATGCATTCCGTTGATAGTTTCTACTTCATAAATACCATATATTTCGGTTGACAAACAATTGTCAATAAGCTATCATAAACATATGAACAATTATTCATATATAAATATAATGAAATTTATGAAGGAGGCAAATCACTTGAAAAAGCAAAATGATGCGCCGGTATGCGATTGCAACATCATTCATAACGATGTAGTCGAGCGGGTAAAAGGTGAAATGCCCGCGGCGGAACACTTATACGACCTCTCGGAGCTCTTTAAGAGCCTTGGGGACCAGACGAGGGTGAAGATCCTGTTTGCGTTGTCGAAAAATGAAATGTGCGTCTGCGATATCGCGGCGCTGCTGGAGATGTCGCAGTCTGCGATTTCCCACCAGCTCAGGGTTCTCAGAAACGTCAGGTTGATCAGATATCATAAGGTTGGCAAGGTTGTTTATTATACGCTGGATGACGCCCATGTAAACGAGCTGTTCAAGCAGGGGCTGGATCACGTGGAGCACCAGTGACAGGAAAGCGAAGGGAGCATTATGGCAGATAGTATTGATAACAAACAAATGGAAAACGGTACCTCGAAGGATTCCTGTGAGCTGGACGGCTGCTGTTGCCACAGCCATGATCATGATCACGGCCACAGTCATGAACTTCCCGGCGAAGACAGCTGCTGCTGCTGTTGCGGAGGCGAATGCGGAGAAGAATCGGAGCTCAAATCAAAGAGCTTTATAACCGGGGTCGCCCTGTTTATCGCCGGCGTCGGGTTGAACCTTCTGGCGGCGCAGATCCCGGAGTTGGCGGTCATGGCGGTTTTTCTTGCCGCATACCTGCTGATCGGAAAGGAAGTCCTGCTGACCGCAGGCCGAAATATCACCCGGGGCGAGGTATTCGATGAGAACTTTTTAATGGCAGTGGCCAGCATAGGGGCTTTCGTTATCGGAGAATATCCCGAGGCTGTGGCGGTCATGCTGTTTTACCANNTATGCAGGGAAGGGCTGTCGCCAATTCCCGCAGGTCCATTTCCGCGCTGATGGATATCAGGCCTGACACGGCGAATAAAAAAACGGAGAACGGCATTCAGACGGTCGCCGCGGAAGAGGTCCGGGCGGGGGATCTGATCGTGATCAAGGCAGGGGAGAGAGTGCCCCTGGACGGGATCGTAGAGG
>DLFX01000159.1:8337-10545 GCA_002482405.1 Firmicutes bacterium UBA7709
CACCATGGATACGAAAGCCCTGACGGGAGAATCCCTTCCCCGGGACGTGGCGGAGGGCGCTACGGTGCTATCCGGCTCCATCAACGGTCAGGGATTGCTGCAGGTCAGGGTCACAAAGGAATTTTCCGAATCCACGGCGTCGAAGATAATTGAACTGGTACAGAATGCGAGCAGCAAAAAAGCTCAGACGGAAAACTTCATTACAAAATTTGCGAGATATTATACTCCGGCCGTTGTCGGCGTGGCGGCGGCGCTGGCGGTGATACCGCCCTTTGCGCTGGGAATGGGCGGCTTCTCTCAATGGCTTTACAGAGCTCTGGTTTTCCTTGTCATTTCATGCCCCTGCGCCTTGGTCATATCGATCCCTCTGGGATTTTTCGGAGGAATCGGGGCCGCGTCGTCGAAAGGGATCCTGATCAAAGGGGGAAATTACCTGGAGGCCCTGAATTCGGTTGACACCGCAATCTTTGACAAAACCGGGACCCTTACCACCGGCGTATTTAAGGTGACAGATATCATAAATCAAAACGGCTTCACGAAAGAAGAGGTGCTGAAATACGCCGCTTATGCGGAGCACCATTCCACTCATCCCATCGCCGTGTCCATTCAGAATAAGTATCGCGAAGATTCGGCCAATAAGATCGAAGAAGATCAGATCTCGGATCTGACGGAACGCGCCGGTTTCGGAATTAAAGCCAAGGCCTTCGGGAAAAACATTCTGGCGGGCAATCTCAGGCTTATGGAGGAAGAGGGAGTAAGCGCCGTAACCGAGGACGCCGCAGGCACAGTTGTCTATATCGCCATAGACGGGATCTACGCAGGCGCCGCCGTCATCGCGGACGAGGCAAAGGGAGACAGCGAAAAGACAATACAAAGGCTTCATGAGATGGGCATAAAGAAGATCGCGATGCTCACCGGCGACAGCAGGAAAATAGGGGAAGAAATCGGGCGTAAGCTGAACATAGACGAGGTTTATTCGGAACTGCTTCCTCAGAAGAAGGTCGAGGTGCTGGAATCGATTCTCGAAAAAAGGCAGGCTAAGGAAGAGAAATCGGGGAAGGTCATCTTTGTCGGCGACGGCATCAATGACGCGCCGGTCCTCGCCCGGGCCGATATCGGCATCGCAATGGGCGGAGTCGGGTCCGACGCGGCAATCGAGGCGGCGGATATCGTCATCATGAACGACGAGCCCTCCAAGCTGATCACTGCGATCCGGGTCGCGAAAAAGACAAAGGTCATCGTCTGGCAGAACATCATAGGGGCCCTCGGTGTAAAGGGAATTGTTCTGATCCTGGGAGCCCTGGGGCTTGCTACGATGTGGGAAGCCGTATTTGCAGACGTCGGCGTCGCGATCCTTGCGGTGCTGAATTCCGTAAGAGCGGGCCGTATCGACTGATCCCATGAAAGGGAGAGCATTGAGCCGGCAAAGCTGAGAGCCGGCGGAAAGAGATATTTTTGGAATTGCATTGAAAAAACAACTGAAATGCGTGTATAATTATGAAATGCATTTCAGTTGTTTTTATTTATGAACCTAACCGCATTTTCATATTCATGCAGCGGGAGATATCATGTATCTTTATCTCTATTACAGGGCGAATCATAGAAAAGGGCAGACCGGTGAGAATGAGAACCGTGCCGCATTTCACGAAGAGCTGCTCCGGCAGGCGCTGGGGGATTATCTGGAACGGAACGGCTGTACTCTTTCAGAGGAAGCTTTGTCGGCGGTGCGTATCCTGCGGGAAGAAAAGGGAAAGCCTTATTTTCCTGACTTGATACAGCCCGGTTTTCGGCAGCCGGATCAATCGCCGGGCATCAGAATGCCTGCGGTTCACTTTTCCGTGAGCCATTCGGGCGGCTGGTGGGGGTGTCTCATGGCGGATGAGCCTGTAGGTTTTGACCTTGAGGTTTGCCGTGAAAAGGTCGGCTATGAAAAAATAGCGAGACATTTTTTCGCGGAAGAGGAGTGCGGCTTGATCATTGCCCGAGGACGGGAAGCTTTTTTTGACGTCTGGGTGCGCAAGGAAGCCTACGTCAAATATCTCGGGTCCGGCCTGGCAGAGGGACTCTCCAGCTTTTCCGTCGTGGAAAACGGGGAGCTGTCGCCCCAGGTGATCGGCGGCCGCGCCTCCGGTTACCTTGGCTTCTGTGAGATCGGACCGGGGGTTAGGGCGGCTTACTGCTGTGCCGGCGGCGATCCGGTCAAGGGTA
>DLFX01000037.1:0-507 GCA_002482405.1 Firmicutes bacterium UBA7709
TTTCTCCTGTTCGCTTTTTTCAAAAAGCGTGGTGATCAGGGTGTCCAGCTCATGGCTGAGCGTTTCGTCGCGTTCCAGCGCTTTGATGGTGTACATTTTTGCCTCCGCGCTACTCAGTACCTGTACGATATCATCGGAAGGATTCAGCTTCGTATCATAGCCAAGGGAAATGCTGCCTTTAACCGCGCGGATTTGCTGTGTGGAAACTTCTTTTTTGATCCTCTGCGCAATCTTTTCAGCTTCCTCAGGATTTGTCTTTGGCAGCAGCAGCACGAATTCGTCNNTCGTCTCCGCCCCAGCGCGCGATGATGTCGTCGGTGCGGCAGACACTCTGCATCACCTCGGCAACCCGTTCAAGCAGCATGTCACCAAAGGCATGTCCGAAGATATCGTTGGTGAGCTTCAGGCTGTTGACGTCGCCCATAAGGATCGAAATCGGAAAATTGCGTTCCGTATCGATGCGGCGCAGCTCCTCTTCAAAAAAGCGCCTGTTGTACAGCCCCGTCA
>DLFX01000037.1:554-4235 GCA_002482405.1 Firmicutes bacterium UBA7709
AGCACAACGCCGGTAAGGGAACCCTGGTCGTCCCGGACCGGGGCGGCGCTGTCCTCCAGATGGTATTGCACGCCGTCTTTGGAGGTCAGGATGGCATGGTTGCCAAGCTCCTGTATCTCTCCCGTCAAAAATACCTTTTCGACCGGATCGTCGATAGTAAAACCTTTTTGCTCATGGGAGAGCACAAAGACCTCCTTGTAATCGACGCCTGCGGCTTCTTCGGGCCGCCAGCCCGTCAGCCTGCACGCTACCTTGTTAAGCCTCTCAATATTTCTGTTGCGGTCGATCACCATAACGCCGTCGCCGATGGACAGCAGCGTTTGCAGGAATCTGTTGCGCTCATAGGCCAGTGTTTCCACCGATTCCCGGCGCTGCACCGCATTCCAGACGCCGCTCATCAGCACAGTCATTTCATATACATCGGTTTCGTTATAATCGGCCGGTTTGTTGGCAAAGCCGACGACCGCCATGATTTTATCATCGATCACAACGGGAACCGACATAAACCTGTTCAGCGCCACATGCCCTTTCGGATATCCCTTTTTATGAGGATTCGGCTGATCAAAATCATTGACAATAATGGGGCGACGCTGCCTGACCACTTCTCCCCATATGCCGGTGTTCTGAAGCTGATACACCTTGGGCTGGCCTTGAACCGTACATTCCTCCATGACGCCCTGTGTCCATGAATTCAGCGTAAATTCTTGTTTTTCTTCATCATAGAAATAGATATAGCCATACTGGCTTTCCGATAATTTCAGCAGCTTGTGCAGCGCATAATCAAGCTGTTCCTGCTTGTTGCTGAAACTGCGGGTGAGAAGCTCCAGCAGCAGTTCATTGCTTTTAAGCATCCGCTCCCGGCTTTGCTGCCGTTCATATTCTTCCGTAACGTCGCTGATGTAGGCCCCTACGCCAAAAGCGCCGCTCGGCATGCGCACGGGGAACTTCGTGGTTCTGTAAAACCGGCCATTCCAGTTGGTCGTGCTGATAATCAGTCGATGCTGCTCCAAAGCGTCCAGGTCAGCCTTTGTACACATTTCCGCGAATTCCGCCTCTACCAATGCGAAATCGTCGTATCCGATGATCTTATCGTCAGGGAGCTGAAAAAAGTCCCTCAACGTCTTGTTGACGAATACGTATTTCAGATTCTCGTCTTTAAGGAATACCAGGCTGGTGTCGGCATCGTTAAAGGTTTCCCGCAGCTCATTAAAAGCCCTCAAATCTTCGTTGCGTTCTTTCAGCTCCTGCGTGCGCACCGCTACCTCATCCTCCAAATGGGCGACCATATCGGTCAACCGTAATCCCATTTCATTAAAGGACCGGGTCAGTGCGCCGATCTCATCGTTCCTGCCATGATCAGGTATGTGCGTCCGGTGTCCTTTGGCCAGTTCCTCCGCAGCATTGCTTAATGCCACAATAGGTCTTGTCACTCGCCGGCCAATCCAAGCCATCAGGAAAACCGAGATGAGCAGCGAAGCTGCCAGGATGATAACGGTATACAGCACCGCCTGCTTCACTCCGCCAAGGAAATCGTCCTCCGCCGAAACAACATAGATATTCCAATCGACGCCATGTTCCTGATACTTTGACATGCCGGCAAAATATGTTTTACCGTCAACGGTAAACTCGGGCAGGCTCTTTTCATACTCATCCTGAGGCAAATCCAGAGAGGCTTGTATCAGCGCGCTGCCGCTTTCCTTCGCCGGAATCAGTTTCGATACGCCGTCCACCACTTGATAGGAGGGGCTGTCAAACGATGTGGCGATCAGCATACCCGTGTTGTCGGTCACAAACACCTGCCCGGAAGCGCCGATGGGCAAGTCGCCCAAGGTATTTCCCAGCCAGGACANNCAATCAACTGCCCATTTTGATCATAAACCGGATGGCTCGCCGTAATGGTTGGCTCGCGGAAAACGAAATGGCTGTATACGCTGCTGAAAACAGGTTCACCTGCCTCTGCCGCTTTGGTGTACCAGGGCCGTTTGCGCGGATCAAAGTTGGGGAATTGGTCAACCAACTCCACGCCTTCGCCTGAACTTGCTATCCGGTAATACCATGAAGCCCCTTTTGTTTCGCTGTTGTTGCGTACCACCTGTATTTCGCCGTCCATGGTACGGCGCGCGCCATAAAAGGACCCGTCCGGCAGCCCGATGAAGGTCATCGCCACATCCGGGTAGGATTTCAGGTAACTCACGAAATACCGTTCCCGTTCGGCCACGGATTCAAGATCGAGTATCCCGTATTGCATAAGGTCATAGTGCATCTGGTTCAGGCGCTCCGCCGACTGCAAGCGCTGGGAAAGCTGGTCTGTGACCTGTTGCACCATTTGCCGCTGCAATTCTTTCAAGATCAGTTGGGAGCTGTTCATACCTGCCTGGAGCAGGAAGAAGCCGATCAAGCTAATAGTTATAATCAATTGAAGCAAAGAGGGGATTGTAAACCTTCTGCGCATAGAGTTACCCCTCGGAAAGCTTGTCGTTTTATTCAGGGTGGAAAACATTCTAAGCATTATGTACCCCCCTTGCTTCCTGAATACCAAATCCCATATCTCTATCCGTTTCATATTCGAAGTGCAAAACATCCACGAATAGTCTGGTGATTTCGGGATCAAACTGTGTTCCTGCGTTTCCCAGCAGCTCAGAAACGGCATCCTCGCTGCTTTTTGCGTCCCTGTACGCCCGGTCATTTGTCATTGCGTCATATGCGTCTGTGACAGCGAGGATTCGGCAGGCCAGGGGAATCTCTTCTCCTTTTAGCCCGTTCGGATAGCCCGTGCCGTCCCATCTTTCATGATGTGCGATAATGAGGTCCGCGACGACGGAAAGCTCCGGCGTCGCCTGGGCGATTCGGCAGCCGATTTCAGGATGCCGTTTCATTTCCTCCCATTCTTCGGCATTAAGGGGCCCGGGCTTCTGCAGGATGTTGGGGTGGATGCTGACCTTCCCGATGTCGTGAAGGAGCGCGAGCAAGGAAAGCTCGGCCATTTCTTTGGACGAGAGATGCAGCGTGCGCCCGATAGAATGGCAGTACTTTTCCATTCGTTTAGAGTGTTCTTCCGTCTCATTGCTCTTTTCATAGAGAGTCGCCAAAAGGGTATTGGTAATCGCATTTCGATAGCTCTTACCGTTCAGGAGTTTCTGATGGTACATGGATTCTTCGGCTTCCCGCATAACGGCCTCGATATCAGTATCCGTGCTTTCCTTGCTTGCGCACCCAAGCGACATACTCAGTAGTAAACTGCTGCCATTGACAGGGATGTGGGCGTCCATTATATTGCGAACGATTTCTTCCGCGTCTTTTAGGCTTGTTCGCAGCATGAACACAACAAACTCGTCGCCGCCCCAGCGGGCAATCAGATCGTCGGCTTTACAATTTTCTCTGAGCAGGTTGGTCACATTTTGTAGCAAGGTATCCCCGGCCTTATGCCCAAAAACATCGTTCGTGAGTTTCAATCCGTTCACATCTCCTAAGATGACGGAGATCGGCAGGTTTTCCAAAACATCCAAGCTGCCCATGATTTTTTCTACATAGCGTCTGTTGAAAAGCCCCGTCAAGGGATCGTGATAACTTAGAAACTCGATTTGCTTGGAATGCTCTTTTTCATCGCTGACATCACGGAAAACCATTACCACACCGAATATTTCTCCGTTTCCCATTTTGATGGGCGCGGCGCTGTCCGCA
>DLFX01000058.1:0-4839 GCA_002482405.1 Firmicutes bacterium UBA7709
AGACGATGCTTTCTTCCGTCATGTAAAGAGCCTTGAACCAACTTGCGGGAGTTACAACATCAGGCCACCATGCGATGGAAAGCCAATCCTGCCTGTCTTCGGGGTTTGTGCTCTTCGCTTTTTCCCACATCTGATCCCACGGCATGCCGGTGATCGTAACGTTGATTCCCAGCTTTTCAAGCTCGGACTTGTAGAGCTCCGCGGTCTTCTTCCTGTCCTCTACGCCGGAGATGTAGGTTATTTCCATATCAAATCCGCCGTTGGGATATCCCGCCTCGGTAAGAAGCTCTTTCGCTTTATCCATGTCATGCTCATACATCGGCTTGTCGAGGGAACCCCACATCGCGGTGGGAATCGGTCCCGTAGGCCTTGTGGCAAAGCCCTGGGAAACATACTCGATGACGTCGTCATAGGGGAACGCGTAGTTCAGCGCCTGTCTCACCAGTTTGTTGTCGAAAGGCTTGGACTTGGTATTGAAGAAACCTACGGTATTTGCAAAGGAGTTGCTCTGATAGATGGTAACGTCGGGGTTCTTCTGCAGAGCCTTCAGGTCCTCTACCATCAGAGAATTGGTGATATCGGCCTCGCCGCTCTCGATCATCTGACGTCTGGAAGCATTTTCTCCGATGTTCTTGATCACGACCTTGTCGAAGTGCTTGCCTTCCCAGCCTCCCCAATAGTTATCAAATTTTGTCATGATTACCTCGTCGCTGGGGACCTGGCTCTGAAGCATATACGGGCCTGTTCCGCATTCGTTGCCCTGCTGGAACCAGTCGGTTCCCTGGTCGGCCTGCTCCGGAGACATTATGTACGCGCTGTAGGCGCAGGATACGATCAGGTCCAGAGGCGCCGCATACTTCAGCGCGATCTGCACTGTATGGTCGTCCGTGGCGGTGATCTTATCCACCGGATCCCAGATGAAGGACGCGCCCTTGTTCATATTCTTTGAGCGCTCCAGGGAATAGACCACGTCGCTGGCATCCATGTCGGAGCCGTCGTGAAACTTTACGCCCTCCCTTATCTTGAAGGTCCAGGTGAGGCCGTCGTCGCTCTTGGAATATTCCGTCGCCAGCACCGGGGTAAAGGAGTCTGTTTCCGAATCGTACCGGAGAAGCGTCTCATAGAAGTTTGCCATCACAAGGCTCTCTACAGAGAAACAGATGGACGGATCCCAGTCGATGACCGGCGCGCAGTAGCTGGCCATGTACAGAAGCTGATCTTTCTTGTCGCCGGTCTGCCCGGAATTTGCGCCCCCGCATCCTGTGGCCAGCACCGAAACGAGCAATGCCACCACCAACAGCAGCGATGCTTTCCTTTTAAAGCTCATCATTTCTTATCCTCCTTAATCATTTCTTAATGTCCGTTATTATCTTTTAACATCTTAATTATATTTCCTGGGTTGGAAATGTCAATCTTTTCTTTTTGAATTTTCTGTTTTCTCCTCCCGGATTTCGCTGTAAAAGCCGTAATAAAAAAGCAACCCGTGTTTGCGGATTGCTGCAATTTCAAGGCGATACTTCCCTCTTGACCACTATTTCGGAATATTGCCGATCTTTAAAAATCTTGGCGAAAAATAATAGGTGCTGTCGATCTCCTCCCTGGCAGGGGGCGGGCCGATGAGACAGAATAAATAGGCGAATACCAGATTGGCCGCCATACTGAGCATCATGGAAACCGAATAGCTGAAGATCAGAACCTGCGCACAGACGGTGAAGACAGCGACGCTGCAGAGTATCCCCGCAACCAGTCCGATCCCGTTCATCCTTTTTGAGAACCATGCCAGCAGATAGGGAACGGTCAAAGTGGAGCCTCCGATATAGGCACCCAGCATATATAGGTCAAAGATATCATAAACCCGCATCCCGGCGATCATGCTGAGGAGACCGCTGAGGGCGATTCCCACCCTGGTAAAAAGAATCAGGTGGTCATCGGAAGCCTTGATATTGAATACCTTTCGCATGATATCCTGGGAAAAGATCATGCCGGAGGCCAGCAGATAGGAGTCCGACGTGGAAACCGCCGCCGACAGGATGGCAAACATGATGATGAGCGTCGCCGACTGGGGCAGTGAAAATATAAAGTTGAGCAGGGCTACGGGATAGGCTGTGAAATTCGGAAAGATCGCCTTGCTGAACACCCCGATGAGGCACGGCGTCAGCAGCCAGAAAAGAGAGGCTCCGATGGGGGCGAGATATCCCCAGAAGGCCACCTTTTCGCTTTTGGAGGAAACGATCCTCTGCCAGGTCGCCTGATCCTCTATGATAAAGAACAGGCCCGGCGCCAGGAGCAGGAACATGATTTCCGTCGTCTTATCCGCATTTTCAAAGATTTTGAGATAAGAGATCCCATCGATTTTATCATAAAAGCTGAAAATGCCGTCCAGGCCCCCGGCATACCGAACGATATAAAAGATCAGCACCGGAATCCCGATCAGCTGGATGAGCCCCTGAAAGACGTCCGTTCCCGCTACGCCCCACATGCCGCTCAAGGCGGTATAGGTGACGATAAACAGCGCCGTAAAGTACAGAACCCTGTTGAACTCGATATTGAAGCCGATGGAAATAAAAAAAGCCACAGTTGTAAACTGTGCGCCGATTATCGTAAGGTTCCTGCAGAGCATCGAGGCCGCCACCAGCAACCGCACGATTTTTTCAAAGGGGGCGAACCTCAGCGCAAAAAAGTCCCCCACGGTATAGACATTGAGGGCTCTGATGCGGGTCAGAAAAATCGGACCCGATATGGCTCCCATTATATATGTGACGGCCAAAAACCAATACTGATACAGGCCCCACTTGAAGGACATGGTAGCCAGTCCGATTATGGTCGCCCCGCTGATCCACGTGGTAAAGTACGTGAAAAACGTAAAGAAAAATCCCAAAGAAGTGCTTGCAACCGTGTACTCCTCATAGGACCGGATCGATTTTTTCGTAAAGAACGCGCTGATAGCCAGCACGATCACAACATATGCGATGATCGTAAGTAAGGGAATGCTGATACTATCACCTCCAAAGGCAATAAGATAATCCTTATCTCTGCCGCGGACAATGGATTTTGCTATTTGTCGTTATTGGTTGAAGTGCTGTGACTTTCAACCCATTGCATTACCTCGTTATCCTTAAAACGTATGGTCTTTCCGATTTTAATGAACGGCATTCCCATATCCTTGAATTTATATACAGTGGACCGCGCGACCTTCAGCATTTCGCTTACGTCCTCTATCGTCAAATAGGAATATTCCTTTGCCATACCATCTCACCCCTTTTCTATTCGTCATTTTATGTTATAATAAATCAATCGGATTGTCAAATATTAAAAAACAGTAATGGACTTTAAGATGCATGTGCAGATGTCATAATACTTGATAAAGGAGCCGCCATGATCAGACCGTTTATCAAAGGTTTCATCTATTTTCTCATAATTCTGGCCCTGTTTTTTTTCGCTTACAAATCCCTGTTTGAGCCGAGGGAGGTGCCCTCCGGCGGCAAGGAGATCAAGATCGGCCTGATTGCTCCACTGACAGGTTCCAATCAAAGCGGCGGTCTGAGCATGAAGAACGGAGTCGAGCTCGCCGTCGACAAGATCAATCAGAGCGGCGGAATATCCGGCGCGAAGCTGTCTCTGGTGGAATACGACGATCAGGGCATCCCGGCGAAAGCTGAGAAGGCGGCAAAAGAGCTGATCTTTATCGACAGCGTAGAGGCCATCATAGGTCCCTTCAGCAGCGAGTGCTGCCTTGCCGTCAAGGGCCTGATCAACAGCTGCGGCGTACCGCTGATCACCCCCATCGCCATGGCGGATGANNATTTTCAGGAACACCCTGGGCGCTACCACCTCACAGCGCAAGGTCAACTCTTTTTCAAACCCTCTGGCCGGCGATTTTATCATGCTTGAGGGATTCGGCGTAAAGACCCTGGGAATCCTTTGGCAGGATGACGCCTGGGGTTCGGAGATGCAGCAGCTGGTAAAGGACGATCTGACCGGCGCCGGGAGGGAAAACGCCTTGTTGTTTGACNNGACGAACCGTTTCCGTTCAATCAAAGCAGCTACCGATATATCTTCGACCGGTATAAAGACCATTTCCCCGACCTTATATACGTCGTCTCATCGGGAAAGGAGTCCACCCAACTGGTAAAGGACGCCCGGGATGCCGGTTATAAAGGCCTCCTCTACGGCGAGGGCGGCTTCAATTACTCCGAATTTGACACTGAACTGGGGGTCTACGCCGACGGCTGCCTGTTTTCCACCCAATGGCATCCCTCCTTTTCCACGCCCATGTCCGACGTCTTTATGAAATCTTATCTGAGCAAATACGGCGACATGCCGAATATGTTTTCCGCAATCAGCTACGAAGCGGTCTATATCCTCAAGGACAGCCTCGCAAGGGTCATCGGCTACCTTCCGAGAGACAACTTCAAGGAAATCCTGCGGAACGACCTCTCCAGGCCGAGAAAAATCGAAGGCATTACCGGATCGATTTATTTCGATGAAAAGGGCCAGTGCGACAGGCCTATGTTCATTCTTCAGAAGCGTTGGGACGGAAGGCATATTCAGTCTTTCATCATCTATCCGAAGAAGTATTCCCAAAGCGAGATCAAGTGGAACTTCGATCAGATAAAATGAGATGGGCCCGGCGGGTCCATCTCATTTTATCTGTTATTTATTTCATGCTCTCCTTGAAAATTTCCACGGAAGCGCTGGCTCCGATCCGGTCGGCTCCCGCTTCGATCATTTCCAGAGTCTTTGGAAGATCTCGGATTCCGCCTGAGGCCTTGACTCGAAGATCTTTGCCTACCGTCTGCTTCATCAGGGCCACGTGATGGGCGGTCGCTCCTTCTTTGG
>DLFX01000058.1:4932-5412 GCA_002482405.1 Firmicutes bacterium UBA7709
GCAGGTCTCCAGGATCACCTTGACGATGGCGTCATGCTCTAAGGCAACGGCAACCACCGTTGCGATATCCTCTCGAACATAATCATAGCGCTTTTCCTTCATGGCGCCCACATGGATGACCATGTCGATCTCGTCCGCTCCTTCACTGCAGGCGTATTCCGTTTCAAAGGCCTTTACCTCAGTGCTGCACGCTCCGAGAGGAAATCCGACGACAGATGCGACCTTTACGTCCGTGCCTTCAAGGAGCTCGACAGCCAGCGGCACGTAGCACGAATTGACGCAAACGGCGTAAAATTCGTATTCCCTGGCCTCGCCGCAGAGCTTTGCGATATCCGCTTCCGTAGCTTCCGGTTTCAGGATGGTATGGTCGAAATATTGGTTTAAATTTTTCATATCTTCACCGTTTCATTATCTCAGCGACGCGGTGATGATGGCCATCTTATAGACCTCATCTGCGTTGCAGCCTCTGGAAAGGTCGGA
>DLFX01000117.1 GCA_002482405.1 Firmicutes bacterium UBA7709
GGGTTTTCCATGGCGGCACGGGTAGCATGTGCCGCAGGGGCTGAGAATCTCTGCGACCACCAGATCGCCTTCCTTAAATCCGTAGGCGTTTGGGGGCAGTTTTTCAATATGTCCCACTACCTCGTGCCCATAGATCTGAGGATAATTCGCATAGGGCTGCGATCCATCGTAAAAGTGGATATCGCCGCCGCAGATGCCTACCTGCAGTACTTTTATCAAGGCCTCGTCGTCCTTTATTTCCGGAACCGGCACATCTTCGATGCTGATTTCCTTAGGAGCATGAAATACGATAGCTTTCATTATTGTCTTGCCTCCCCCAATATTATCTTACCTGATGTCGAAGAACGTTCTCTCAATCAAGCACATTTGTGAAGTTTGTAATATGTATTACTTTCATGTGCCCATTTTACTGCGTGACGGTAATAATGTCAATATTGCTTTTTAGAAATACAAAAAAAAATACCCGCATCGGATGCGGGAAATGTGGATACATATCCGGAATAAATTGCCGTACTTACCCGAGAGAATCGCTTTTGGCAAGGGCCTGGTCCATGTCGGTCTGGTTTTTTCTCAAGCTTTCTTCCATAAGTTTNNTAAGTTTCCTGGCGCCGAAGGCGTCCCGGTTTCTAAGGGCCTCAATCAAATGCCTGTGATAGTAGAATCCGGCTTGCAGGTCCGTCAGGCGCTTATAGGTTCTCATGCATTCCATGAAGGAATCTCTCATAACTTCCATCGTTTTGATGATCAGCGGGTTTCGCGTCGCCTCGGCAATAATGGTATGGAATTCGACGTCCACGGCTGCGGTGTCTTCATTGATGTCCCTCAGGCGTTCCATCTCAGTCAGATTCTCTTCAAGACGCCGGATAATTTCATCATCGCAGCGCGACGCCGCCAGCTCAGCCGTTCCGCATTCGAGGATCATTCGATACTCATTCATTGCCTTCACCGTGGGCGGCATCAGCACCAGCATGGATACCAGACCGTTGATCTGCTGCCCGTTCCCCGGGTCGCAGACAATGGTGCCGCGCCCCTGCTTGCGCTCGATGAGCCCAAGGCTTGCGAGCTTTTGTAATGCGGCGCGGATAGTGACCCGTGACACGCCCATGGTTTCAGCCAGCTCCGTCTCTGCGGGGATCTTCTCCCCCGGCTTCCATTCGCCGGATGAAATCATGCCTTTAATTTGTTCAAATGCCATCTCCGAAATGTTCTGGCGATCAATAGACTGTAACGACATAATTTATTACCTTCCAATTCAAAAATTATTTGTATTATTTTAATACAAATATAATATACCGTTTCATGTTTTCTGTCAAACAAAATAAAAATAATTGACGACTAATGTATTATGTATTACAATTTAATCGTTCATTGCCCCGGGCGAATATGATTCAAGAGATCATATACAAGCCCATCAATAATATTTAGGAATGGTGATCTTATGAAATATGGATGCTGTTTGAATATGCTGTCCCGGGTTCCGGGCGGTACCGGTATTGAGTACCTGGAAATATTCCGGGATTGTGGGTACGACTACGTCGAATTGCCTTTGGCGGAAATTATGAGTTTGCCCGCGGAAATGTACGAGCGTCTGGCGCTGCGCCTTTACGAATCCGGCATTCCCTGCGAGAGCTGCAACAACTTCTTTCCTCCTTCCATGCGTCTGACCGGGCCAACTGTAGATTTCCAGGCGGTCTGCGACTATGTGGACAAAGCGGTGGAGACAGCCGGCGCGTTGGGTGCGAAAAACATTGTGTTCGGAAGCGGCGGCGCAAAGCGGTATCCGGAAGGATTTTCAAAATCCGAAGCGTATGAACAGATTGTACGTCTGCTTAAACATGCCGATGCCGCGGCCTTGCGGCATGGCGTCACCATATCCATCGAGCCGCTCCGTCAGGCTGAATGCAACATTATCAATACGTTTGAAGAAGGCGTTATGCTTGCCCGCGATGTGGGCGGAACGCAGGTGCGCGTCCTTGCGGACCTGTACCACCTCACGGAAGAACGCGAGCCGGCAAGCCATATAGAGAAGTACGGCGACTATCTGTCCCATGTCCATTTCGCGAACCCAAAAGGCCGAATTTTTCCCGCTATGGAGGATGGGTCCGAATCCGCCTATCGCGATTTTTGTGATGCGGTCCTGGCGGCCGGTTATAACGGACGGGTCAGCTGCGAAGCATACACTGACGACGTCGGCAGGGACGCGCCCAAAACCCTTTGTTTTTTTCAGCATTATTTTACTCATAAGGAAAGGAGATAACAAGAATGTACAGTAAAGAACTACTGGATTCACTCACCGAAAAAGCACAACAACTGCGGCGCGACGTGGTTGTCAGCATCGGCGTTGGTATCGCGGGTCATATAGGAGGGGCTAACTCCGCCGCGGACATTGTCGCCGCACTATATTTTCATAAAATGTACATAGACCCCCGCAATCCCAAAAAACCGGATCGCGACCGATTTCTTCTCAGCAAAGGCCATGTGGCGATATTGCAGTACGCAGCTCTGGCAGAGGCCGGTTTCTTTCCCGCTGACGACTTGAAAAAAACCAAGGAACTCGGCTCATATCTTCAGGGACACCCTGACGTGCTGAAAACGCCCGGGATTGAAGCCGGCACAGGCTCCCTCGGACAGGGGTTGTCCATTGGCCTTGGCATGGCGCTGGGCATGAGACTGAACCATATTGACCGCAGGGTTTACGTGCTCATCGGCGACGGAGAGCTGGCAGAAGGACAGATTTGGGAGGCGGCTATGGCGGCCAGCGCATATCACGCGACAAACCTGGTTGCCATCGTGGATCAAAACGGTCTCCAGGCAACAGGAATGATAAAGGACCGCATGAACAGCAATCCGATTCTCGATAAGTGGCTCGGTTTTGGATGGAATGTGCTGGAGATCGACGGGCACAACATGGAGCAGATACTGGCTGCTCTGGATGAGGCCGACAACGCCGCCGATAANNTAAAGGGAAAAGGCGTCAGCTTTGCGGAAAACAACGCGGCTTACCATAACGCGGCGCTGTCCCGGGAAAGTTACAGCCAAGCCCTGAAAGAATTGGACTAACGCCTGTTGGAAAGGAGCATATATCATGAACCATATCAATCAAAGAATCGCCTTTGGAGAAACTCTGGTAGAGCTGGGAGCGAAAAATCCTGATATTGTGGTATTGGAAGCGGATCTCGGAAAATCCACCATGTCCAGCATGTTTCAGGAAGCGTTCCCCGACCGGTATTTTGAAATGGGTATTGCCGAAGCCAATATGACTTCCGTGGCAGCCGGCCTTGCCCTGTCAGGCAAAATCGCCTTTACAAATTCTTTTGCGGTATTTGCCGCCGGCCGCGCCTATGACCAAATCAGGCAGACGATAGCCACTGGAAAGCTGAATGTAAAGATATGCGGCTCATCCGCGGGCTGTTCGGATTTCGGAGACGGCGCAACGCATCAGGCGATAGAGGATATTGCGATTATGAGCGCATTGCCCAATATGACCGTATTGAGCCCCGCAGACGCCAACGAAACCGCGAAAGCCGTCCGCGCCATGGCCGCCCTCGACGGCCCCTGCTATCTTCGCGTCAGCCGTACCTTATACGACAGCATTACGGCGGAGGACGCGCCCTTTGAAATCGGGATGCCTTCGGTGCTCAAAGAAGGCAGCGATATCGCCTTATTCGCCACGGGGTATATGTGTGTGAAAGCTCTTGAAGCGGCCCGCAGGCTGGAGGGCAGGATTTCTGTGAAGGTGATTAACGTCAGCACGATCAAACCGCTGAACGAAGCGGTAATCTCCGGCATGGCAGGCGGATGCAAAGGGATTGTCACGGCGGAAGAGCACAGCGTAATCGGAGGTCTTGGCTCCGCTGTCGCTCACGCGGTCAGACATCTGGGCAAACCCATCGAATATGTCGGACTAAACGATGTGTTTGGGTGCAGCGCACATTCCCATGAAGAACTTATGAGCTACTATGGGCTGACGGCTGAAAGCATACAGGCCGCAGTCGAGAATATTTATCAACTTGAAAAATAAACGAGAATATTTATCATTTTGAAAAACAAAAGGAGGAAAACTCAAATGGAAATTGGTTTTATCGGACTGGGAATCATGGGCAAGCCCATGGCAAAAAATCTGCTCAAGAATGGTTATTCTC
>DLFX01000049.1 GCA_002482405.1 Firmicutes bacterium UBA7709
AATTGGTAAAAGGAGGGCTTGAGCCGGTCAAGGCGGTCATCGGGCGCGCTTCGGCCGCGTGCCATGTGGAAGTGACCACTCTGGTCATCCCAGGGTGGACCGATGATCCGGAAGAAATGGACGCAATGTGCCGCTGGCTCGCTTCCCTTTCTCCTGATATTCCGCTCCACCTGTCCAGATACTTTCCAAGGTATGAGATGACCGACGGTTCCCCGACGCCGCTGTCCTCGCTGTCGGAGCTGAAAAAGATTGCCTGCCGGCATTTGAACCATGTTTATTTGGGCAATGTCTGATAGGCGGGACGTTAACCGGCAATCTGCTCATTTTGCCGGGAAATTAGATATCGGAACATTCCTTCGGCGAAATAGCCGCTGGCGCTGTCGGCCAGATTCAGAAGCATGCTGAAAGCGTCGATATTTTTCATATAATCTTCTGTCAGGAAAGACTCGGATTCTTCGATGGTTCTGCGAAGGTTGGAATATAATCTGTTTCTCCATTCCTCCTGGTCCCAGAAAGGATTGATGGAAGAGACGGAAGCCGCCCTGTCGTCGGCATTCTGGTATAAAAGCCGTGTGATCCGGTCGACCTCCTCTTCATCGCCTTTCATTTGAGCGGTGATCAGGTCGCCGAGCAAATCCTGAAATGCATACAATTCATCCATTAATGCGTCTGCGCCGGGGCTCTCTCCAAAGAATTGCCGCAGCCTGGCGACATAGTCTTCGAGCACCTGTCTCAAACGTGCGGAAGCCTCATCCGGGTTTCCGATCCCTTCGTATCTGCTCAGCATATAGTTTCTGACCCATACGGCAAGTTCAAACCAAAACATCCTGACGCCATATATTTCATTCATCTGATCATATGTAATGCATTCCGATCCGTCTTGGGGCTCTATTCCGGACGTGATATAGTTAAACATCTGCTGCGCGAAAAAATCCCCCAGCCTTATGGACACCTCCGAGAGGCGGTCGTACGCTTCCGCGTCCGCGCTGAAATCATTGGCGACCAGTGAATTCGCATCCTCAAGGGTATACAGGAGGTTGTCTCTCAGCATGCTCCTCCATTCCTCCTCATTGCAGTACGGATTGATGGACGCCAGGTGCGCCGCGCTTGCGTCGACAGCTTGATATAAGCGGTCCACATTTTGAACCACAGCGTCCTGGTCCCCCTGAAGCTGGGCCGTGATCAGGTCCCGCAGCGTGATGGCGAGCTGGTCGAAATTGTGGGCGTATCCGTCTGCGGTTCCACGTCCGAACAGAATCCTCAGCAAAAGCCCTATATCGTGGGATTCCAGATATAAGCGGCCGAACAGCTCTTCCTCCGCTCCGATCCCGGTGTATCTGCCGATGATATACGATCTGGTCCAGANNATCCCAAGCTTTTTCCAGAAAATCCTCGAGTTGAAGATCATGTTCATCTGGCTGTACGTGATACATTGGGGATTGAAATTAACGATTGAAATCATATTACTCCCTCCGAAATGGCGGATTCAGGCCGTCTGAATAAAAGGACCACATTCAGAAAGCCTGATTTCATAATATTTTCGAAAGGACTAAAGTGATACAAACACAGGGTATTAATTCTTACCTTAACAGGGGGTTATTTCACCTTCTGCATCAGAAAATCATGGAGTCTGCTCTGCCATTCCCGACGGCTTTCCCCCTCGAGAAAGTCCGCGGACGACGGATCGAGAGGCAGCCTTTCGCCCAGCAGGCCAAGCTGCACATCATCCAGAGAAGCGAATACATCACAATATTCCTCTCCGAAAAAGCAGTCTCCTTCCAACAGATCGATCAGATCCGCGATGCCGGTTGACGCTCTGCGGAGAAGCGCAATTTTATCCGAGACCAGCCTGCATTCTCTGATCTCGTCCGCCAGCCTGCGGAAGCTGTCGTCGTCAAGCTTTTCCTTATCCTCGAATAAAATCACAGGCACTTGCGGCGCTTCCTCCGGCGACAGGAAGAGCCGTCCCAGACCACCGGTTTTCAGACCGTGGCTCAGCCGCGATTTTAAATTGACCGACGAAGACCGGATATAATCCAAAAGCTGTTCATCTGAAATGGAAAGCAGCTCACAGAGCCGGCCGATCGCCCGATCCACCCGCTGGAAGAGCTGTTCCTCCGGGAGAGGAGACAGCACTCTTTGAAGATATTGGCGGTCCCAGTCCGATATGCGGAGCTCCATATCCTCTCTGTCCAGAAGGAGGCGTCCCACAGCGTTGGTCAGGGCCAGATCGTAGACGTTGAAGAGGAGATCTCT
The DNA here is from genome assembly GCA_002482405.1 of Firmicutes bacterium UBA7709. Next base: position 2,257 of record DLFX01000049.1, read on the forward strand.
GTACTGACTGTCGTAATTTCTCATCAGGCCGTGGATATCGTCATTGGAGAAATGAGCGCAGAAAGAGTTTTCCATCTGAAGCTTCCGGAGATAGCCGTAGATATATTCGATGCCGCTCATGTTCATACTGTCATTTCCCAGGGGATAATCGACGGAAGCCGGGGTCTCATGGGCGCCATAATCCATATCATAAGAGGAGAAAAACATCGGAAGCCCTGTGGCAAGCGTATCGTTATACGCTCTGAGATCCGTGGAAAACCGGTTCTCCTGAAGTTCGCGAAGCAGAGCCTCAGCTTCTTTTCGCACCGCTCCGATCCGCTGCTTTCCTTGGAGAAAAAGCTCCTGCAGCGAGCTGCCTTTCAGCTCCGCAAAACCGCGCTCTTCATCGGGCAGACTCTTCAGGTGATAGCCGATGGTGTAAAAGACCGACTGTTGTATGCGCTGGCCCGTTTCGACGGAGACAGAGCTGCTCTGGCCCCCGGTCCAGCGGTTGAACTGCCCGGCGAGCAGTTCGATAAGCTGATACTGAAGCGATTCCAACTGTTCGGCGGTGACCAGTGAAAGCCGGGCGCCCTCCTTTATCAGAAATTCAAAGTAGCCGGCGGCGTTCAGGGCGCGGGCCTCCTTGAAATATTGGAGGTCGCTTTCCTTGAAATTCCGCTTCTCGATCATATTCATATTCATATCCTCCCGGGTCATTCTTCGTAGGGTTCGAATTCACGGCGCATGGAGTGGAATTCATGGGTGAAATCATCCAGCTCCTCCCCGGTATCGTCAGGGTCCTCGGCGCCGTACCGCATATTCCGTGCCAGCTGCTCCAGATCCCTGCTCTGCAGCAGTTCCAGAGAACCTCCGGAAGTGTCGTCAAAGAATTTTTTCATGTAGGCGATCAGATCGTCGTCGTCCATTTCATCGAGAGTTTCATTTTTAAAAAAGTAAAAGGCTTCGATCAGCTCGTTCAGGGTATCAGCGTAATTTGCCTGGGAAAGGTAAGGAGAATCGCAGAATTCCATGATCAGCTTATTGATGACGCCGCCTGAGAATTCGATCCGGCCTGTCTTTTCCAGCGCTTCGCTGCGCGTGCTGGCGAGTTCCAGCGCGTCGGATTCCTTGAGAACCAGCCCGTAGCGCGAGGTGGTTTCATTGCACCGGATGATCTCGCTGACCGCCAGCTGCCGGGCGGCAGCCTCCGGGATCAGGCTGAATAGTTGTTTGTCCATAATCTCGCATCCTCTCTTGAAATATTTTGGCAGAAAAAAGGTATTGACAAAGCAATTGCAGTATGATATAGTATAATTGAGAAAAAGTAAAGTAAAATATGTTTTGCACAGAACTAATTAAGTATACCATCGACCGCAGATAAGGTCAATGGTATTTTTTGTATTTAACATTTTGAACAAATTAAAATGAAAAGCTGCTCGGAATCTGCGATTCCGAGCAGCAGGTAAGTCATGGCCATGCCGAAGTCAAATCATATTCTTATCCAGGTATTTGGTCAATTTCCCAAGACAGTTCACGTAGCAGCCGAATTCGTTGTCATACCAGCCGAAGATCTTTGCGTGGGTTACCGGAAAGCTGATGTCTTTGGAGGTGTTGATCCCGTATTGCCGCAGGATCTCGGCGCTCAGCGGCAGGAAGCCCGTTCTGGTATGGTTTTCATGTCCTTCGATCACCACCGCCGCCTGGCAGCTGATGAGATCCGACGAGACGTTCTGATTGCCGCTGTAGAGCAGAAAATCCTTCTGTGGCCCGTCGGCGGCCTTCTTGAAGATGTCATTGATAAACTCTTTGGTGATGACCGGCGCCCCCGTTTCGGACAATACGCTCCGGAAGGTCAGGTTCAGGGAAATCAGCGATACCGTGCTGGTAGGTACCCGGATGGAATCCGCCATAAAGCCGATCTCTTTGATTTCGGGAAGGATTTCCTCAAGGGCGATGGCCGCGCCGGTGGAGGTGGGGATGATGTTGTTCATGACGGACCGGTTCCGCCTTAAATCTCCGGCTCCCGCTTTCGGGGGCGCGTCCAGAATGCTTTGATTGTTCGTGGCCGAGTGGACCGTGGACATGGACGCGGTGACGATTTTGGAGGTCTCCTCCGTTTCCAGCAGGGGCTTTATCATGTGGGCCAGAGCTGTGGTGGTGCAGCTCGCTGCGGAAATGATGTGATGCTTCAGGGGGTCGTAGCTGGAATGGTTGACGCCGTAGACGAACATGGCGCTGTCATCGGGCGGCTTCTGGGTGGAATCCTTCGGCTTAAACGGCGCGCTGACGATGACCTTTTCCGCTCCCGCCTCCAGGTGTCCTCTCAGGCTGCCTCTGCCGTAATCGGCGGGAAGGGCGGGATCGAGAAAAACGCCGGTGCAGTCCACCACCAGATGGACGTTTTCTTTGTTCCAGGGAATATCTCTGGGATTTCTCGCCGTCGTCAGCACCTTTACGAGAATGCCGTCAAACTCAAACAGGTTTTCCTCTCTGTCAACGATCTTCACCTCGCAGGTTTTCCCCGTATGGCCGTAAAGGAAACGGTCCAGGGAACCGTAGGTGGAATCCGTTGAGAGGTATTGGACGACGTCCTCGGGTTTTTTGCCGGCTTCACGGCCCGCATTGATGACAATGCTGTCAAAATGCCGGAGATTCAAGTGGTTCCATAGCGTCAGCTTGCCGATCCTGCCGACTCCGTTGATGCCCAATGTCTTTTTTCCTTTTCGTTCGTTCTGCATTTTTTAACTCCTAACTCATACGCAATATTTTATCAGTCAACACAGGAGGACGGTTGCTCTGCGTCCGGTCAGTCGGTCCGGACCTCAAGGGGTCCTTTATAAATCAGGCCCGAATTCCCGTCGATGGCCAACAGGTCGCCGGGGCCGAAGCTTCCTCCGTTGAATTTACATCTTTTTTCCGCGTCGTTGACGGTGAGGCTCTTGCAGCTTACGATGCACACCTTTCCCAACCCGGCCGCGGTGACCGCCGCGTGGGAAGTGGCGCCTCCCTTGGCGGTAACCAGCCCGTCACAGCTGAAAATAAGGGGAATATCGTCAGGAACCGTATCCGGCCTGACCAGGATGATCTTCTCCAGGGGATTTTTATCCCTGATCCTTTCGATGTCGTCCATGCCGAAGGCCAGCGCTCCGGACAGCGCGCCGCCGCTGATCCCGATTCCGCTTCCCACCGGCTTCATGGAATCAGGCGGGGAGATAAACCTGCTCAGGGTTTTCTGTTTTTTCAGATTCTGGTTTCGGGTCTGAAGGATATAAAGGCTGTCGGGGCGGTTTGACTCAAAGGTGAATTCGATTTCCTGATGAGTGTAACCGTGCTGCTCGATCATTTCCCGGGCGACGGAAAGCAGCTTTTCATATATATCGGGGAATGCGGATTCCAGGGAAATTTCGGAATCGCTGCTGTACTGCTTTCTCTGATTTTCCGTGATGGGGAGGGTATTTACCAGGCCGGAAACAACGTCTTCCCCCTGACTGCAAAGGGCAAAGTCTCCATAGAGATTGATTCCGGATTTTCCGTTAAAGGGGCTGTTTGTAAACACGACGCCCGTTCCGGAATTCGGGGAGAGGTTTCCCAGGATCATCTTCTGGACGACGACGGCGGTACCCCATTCGTCGGCGATCTGCATGTATTTTCTGTAGGATACCGCGCTCTTGGCTGACCAGGAATCGATGACGCTTAAAATGGCCTTTTTCAGCTGCTGGAAGGGATCTTTTTCGATCTGTATCCCATGAGCGTCGAGGACTTTCTCATAAGCATAGCAGGTTTCTTTCATCTGTTCCGTGGAAAACTGGATCTTCAGATCCAGCCGGTAATCCGACTTGCGTTCCTGCATGACCTGGTCGAACACGTCGCGGTCGATGCCGTAGAACATTCCCCAGCTCTGGAAAAAACGCCTGTAGCAGTCCCACGCGGTCCAGCCGCAGCCCTCTTTTCGGCTGAAGGCTTCCGCAACCTCATCGTTCATGCCCACGTTCAGGAAGGTCTTCATTGCGCCGGGCAGCGAAAGGGACGAGCCGGNNGCAGCCGGAACGGACGGAAAACAGCAGCGGGTTTTTCGGATTGCCGTATTTCTGGCCCGTGAGCTTTTCAATTTCCCCGATGGCGGCTTTGATGTTCTGATCCAGCTCCTGATTCATATAGGGATGTATGGTCACCGTATCCTTGTGGCGGAATACCTCGGTGGTCAGGACGAAGCCTGGCGGAACCCGAAAGCCATGTGAGATCAGCTTTTTCAGAAAATACGCCTTTGCGCCCAGAAAGACGGGGTTATCCATCTCGAGAGTCTCCCTGTTCAAGGGGCTCAGGATCAGGTCCGGGTCGTAGGTCATGACGTTTTTGACGAAGTCGTCCGAGTAGCTTTCCACCATGGTTCGCAGCGTGTTGATAATGTTTGTGATGAAATTATCCAGATCCTGCACCAGAAACGCCGAGGCCAGATTGTTCCGCAGAAATTTTTCCGATTCCATCTGGGAAAAATGCTTTTGCTCGGTCTCGGAAAGGCTCAGGGTGTCCGGAAATACCTGAGGAATGATCTCTTTCAACGGACGTTCGTACAGATCGATGAAATATTCGCTGATGATCTGCTGAATATCTCCGGCCATAAACTGAAAGATATTGATATACTGATCCAGGGAAAAGCTGGGGGACGCGAGGCTGTATTTCAACATGTCGATGTTGGAATTGAGCCCTTGGTTATAAATGCCGTCCAGCTCCAGGCCTTCCTTGAAAAGCATCAGGATGTCGCAGATGCGGCGGAAAGTCTTTACTGTGATGTACTCGAGATTGACGGACTGCAGCAGCCTCGTCATCAATTTCGAGGCGGTTCTTTCCAGGCGGAACATCAGTCCCAGAGCCTCGAACTTCGCTTCGATGTACTGCCCGTACATGGAGGGGATTCCCACCGCGATATGGCGTTTATAGTAGATATCTTCCAACGCGACGCTTTCCCGGGGATCCAGGATGACGTCCTTCAAGCGCTTCATAAAGCCGTAGATTCCGATCAGGGAAGCTTCCGCGTCATTTCTTTTCATATCCTCCTTCAGTTTGTCGAGCTCCTGATTGGTGAAGAACCGGTAGTTCTTCATCATGGTGAGGATATCCTCGGATTCCAGAGAATACTTCTCCAGGAGGAGGGCGTGGATCTGAAAGAGGTAATATAATCTTTTCCGGTCTCTGCCGTCGCCATGGCTGATCTTTTGAAGCTGCTGCTTCAAGCTTTCCATGTCCATATCAAAGAGCCGGTCCGGTTCGACGGAAAGCGCCGAGCACAGTTCCACCAGGATTTTATGAATACCGGCGTACCACTCACTTTGGGTATCGAGCTGACGGTAAACTTCCTCCGGGATCATTTCTGCCAGAGGTGAGGAACAGCCGTCGAACCAGTAGCGGATGATTTGCCGGGTGAGGGTGATATGGGTATTATTGCTCTCCGTATGCACNNCACCTGTTTTCGGAGAAAATGGATCAGTTGATCCTGCCTTCTGGAAATTTCGTCCACCGCGGTGGTTGCGTCTCTCAGTTTCCCTTCGGCTCCGATCTCTCTGAAATAGACCGGAAAGATTCGGGCCAGCTGCTTCATTTCCCGGTAGACCGGCGCAATCTCGGAATTGAGGAGCTTGGTGATCTCTCTTTGAAATAGGTCCGTGTCGGAAATAAAAATCCCTCCCAGCTTCAGGTTGACGATAAGGGCCTCCAAAAGCTCGCGGGTTTCGGAGGGAGAGTATTCGATGAGCTCCAGCCACACCCTGATATTTTTCACGTGGTTTGCGTTCACCTTGATCTGCCAGTCGGAATTGATGGTCATCTGGCCGGGATAATGGAATCCAAACCGGATCAGGCATTTCACGAAATAGGAGGTGATGCTTTCATTCTTCGCATGAATGATCTCCTTGCCCAGGGTGAGAATACAGTCCAGAACCGTTCCGGCGTGCTCTTCTTTCAGCTCGTTGAATAAAATCATGATGGTATCCAGAAAGGAGGCGACGCCGCTTTCATCCAGCTCCGCCAGCACGCTTCTCAGATAGCGGTTCATGTCGTAGAGCAGGTGATCGTACAGCAACGTCATGCCCGGCAGATGCAGCAGAAAATAGAGATAATAGATCTTTTCCAGGGAAGTGCCGAACCGGTCGGTAAAGCTGCGGAAATAGTTGGATATGTCGTTGAAAAACATCAGATCGCAGAGCTCATTCCACTGCCTGGCCTGTGACAGTTCAAGCCTCAGCTTGTCGAAGAAGGGCTTCTGGATTTTATGAAGATCGTCTTTGCCAAGGGAATGGAACTGCAGATGATTTTCCGAAAGCCATGCTTTCACATCGGCGGTCCTTTCCCAATAGTCGATGGAGCGGCCCAGGAGGTCCGCGGTCATTTCCATCAGGCAGTCACGGTATTCGGGGAACTGTGCCACCTTATTAAGATAAGTCTTGAAATATCCGGAATTGAAAATATAGAGTTCAAGGTGCCTATCCATATCGGCCCGGACAAGCTCAAGGCAATGGCTGACGATAGCCGGGGGGAAGACTTCGAGGTTTACCAGCCGTTCCATGAACTTGATCAGCGTTTTGATCAGGAGTTCCCTTTGACTGTCGTCCAGATCGGATTCCATCAGACCTTGAAAGATATGTACTAAAACTGTAAGAGCCTTCTCAGACTCCTCATGGGAATTATAAAACCATAAGTCCGACAGGCTGATATTGTGCAGCGCTTCGATGACATATTGATAGTTGACAAATTTATGGTTAAGCTCTGTGACAAATTCTTCGGCCCGGTTATGGATCCCCCATTTGGACCGGGAAATATCGGTGAACCACCGCTGTTCATCAGGTATTTCTATGTCCTTGATACGGGTATGTTTTAAGTTGACCTCCAGGGCCTTTGACGTAAAATTTTCCAAAACAGTATGCTCCGCTAAAAGTATTAAATCTTTTAGTATTATAGCATTGTTTTTTCGAAAAATGCAACAAATATACCCAATTTTCATAAATGACAATAAAACTTTATTCAATTTTTTGCACTATCATACAGCATTGTTCTTCCAGGGGCGCCTGAAAAGAATGAAAGCTCGGTCTCACGCATATTAATGATACCAAAATAGAAGAAGGAGATATATGAGAGAAATGAGATACAAAAATCAGGCAACCCCTCCCGAGTCGACGGTTCCGCCCCCAAACCCGCTCTCCACGCCGGAGTTTGAGGAGATCGATGAAGGAAATCAGCTGGCGCTGATCAGCGATATGAGACAGTTGTGGATCCAATTGGCGATCTGGTCGCGGTCCCTGATCGTAAGCGTTGCCGCAAATCTCGGCGATATTCAGATGATCACGGACCGGTTGATGTTTCTTCCTGAGGCCTTTTCGAAGGAGTTGGGAAAATACTTTGAACCCCAGGACGCGGACCGCTTCGGTGAGCTGCTGCAAGAGCACATTTCAACGATATCGGCTTTATTTTCAGCGGAAAAGGATAAGGACGACACCCTGGTAAATCAGGAGACGGAAAATTTGTACGCCAATGCGGACCGGATGGCCCAATTCCTCGCCGGCATCAATTCCTACTGGGACGAAGAGCAATGGAAGGACCTTCTGAGCGATTACATAGAGATGCTGCTTGCCGACCTGGTTGCAAGAATGGCGGGAGAATACGCGAAGGAAATCGACATATTTGACGATTTGCAGACGCAAGCCCTTAAAATCGCCGATTACATGTCCCACGGAATAATGCAGAAATTTCATCCTTGATGACTGAGGAAGCGCATCATGTTAATATTTGATGATTCACCCCGAGGGATGGTATAATATCTGCATTCGCAGATATTATACGGATTCAATGCCGGGCCAGAATTTCGCCAAAGGCGAAAAGGCCCATGGCCCAATACCATAAACGCTCTGTGCTTTGCGTTTATGGTATAATGATTCTTGATTATTTGTGGCTAAGCCACATGCGGCGTTGCCTTTTTTCCGCAGCTTCAGCTGCAATGGAAAAACGGACAGCAGCGAGCAAAGCGAGTCGGAGGCCGGAGGCCGTAAGGTAGAATCAATATATTTTGCCCGGCGCTGCTCGCAAAATAGAATGAAAGAAAACGATAAAAGAGGGAAAACGATAGATGAAATACAAGGAAATTAAGGAAGGGATTTTTTTAGCAAGACCGAACCGTTTCATTGCAAGGGTGGTCGTTGACGGTGAAGAGCAGACCGTGCATGTGAAGAATACGGGACGGTGCAAGGAGCTTCTGTTGAAAGGCGTGAAGGTCTTTTTGGAGGATCACGGCGACGGACAAAAGACGAGGAAAACCAGGTATTCTCTCGTCGCTTTGGAAAAAGCGCGTGCCGGGAACACCGGATTCCGGCTGATCAACATAGACTCTTACGCACCTAACCGGGCGGTGGGGGAAGCTCTCGCGTGCGGGGGTCTGAACCTGCCAGGACTGGACTTTCCTCTTGCTCGGATCAAACCTGAAGCGACATTTGGCGCATCCAGGTTTGATTTTTATGTGGAGGACAGGGAAGGCACGAAAGCCTATATTGAAGTAAAGGGCGTTACGCTGGAGGAGGACGGTGTCGTCCGGTTTCCCGACGCGCCGACGGAACGTGGGGTCAAGCATATCAAAGAGCTTGGCCGGGCGCTGGACTTGGGTTTTCTGGCCTATATCGTCTTCGTGATCCAGATGAAGGACGTCGATCATTTCGAGCNNGACGAGACCCATCCGGCATTCGGCGCCGCGCTGCGGGAGGCCGTCGAAAGGGGAGTCGTCATTCTGGCCCGGGATTGCGATGTGACGGCGGACAGCATGGTTCTCGGGAAGCCTGTTCCCGTGAAACTATAGCGCGATGGGTATTGCGCAAGGAGAGAAGCTATGCTATGATAAAAGCAAAACTACTAATTTATAAACAATAGTTGGGATCGGAGACGGAGATGAACAAAAAAGATTTTTTGAACGAGTTGGCAAATGCGCTGGAAGGAAAGCTGCCGGAAGCGGATATCAGGGAAATCACATCGGATTACGGCGATATCTTCGATAACGGCGCGGCAGAGGGAAAGAGCGAAGAGGACATCGCACAGGAGATCGGCTCCCCCGTAAAGATCGCCCGCACGATTCTGGAGGACGGGCCGGAGAAGCGGGAATATACGGGCTTTCAGAAAAATATCAACGAGCAGATAAGCAAGATCACAGAGCCGGATAGACGAGTGGAAATCGGGACCCTGGCGCCCATGACGCGCAGGCTGGGGGCATATATCATCGACTGCCTGGCCATCGGAGTCATAGTGATCATCCTGGGCTTTATCTTGATGATACCGCTCTCTTTCGCCCACCGTTGGGGCAGGTTTGGATTTACCAATCTGTTGCTCATGAGCCTTCTTTTCGGCGTTTTAAATCTTTTCACAACGATCTTTCTTTGGGCCACAAACGGATATACGCCGGGCAAATGGCTTCTCCAGATGCGGGTTGTAAAGATCAACGGCGGCAAGGTGGGCTTTCTGGATGCCGTTCTCAGGGAGCTGCTGATCAAAGGAATCGCAAATTCCATTCTGTCGGGGATTTTAAACATCATTTCCTTCCTGTGGGGCTGTCTGACGGAAGATCACAAAACGATCCACGATCTGGCGGCCCAAACCCGCGTGGTGGAGTGGGACAGGACGAAAAGGGCTGCTTCGGAGCCTTTCAATCCCCTTGAATCATAGTGGGGATTCCCATGGATACTCAGTTGAAGAAAGGCGTTTTGGAGATGTGCGTGCTCATCCGGCTTTCAAAGAAAGACATGTACGGGTACGAAATCATGAAAATTATTCAGAGCGTCTTTCCGGAAGTATATGACGGGTCTATCTACACGATTCTGCGCCGGATCAGGGGTGAAGGCTACGTTGAAACCTATATGAAAGACGTGCCCTCGGGGGGTCCGCCTAGAAAGTATTACAGGGTCACTCCATCGGGAAGGGAGTATTGCGTAAAGATCCTGTCGGAGTGGGACAGAATGACTAAGAGCGTTGAAAAATTAATGGACAAATAGTATAAGCAAATTTGGATATAAAACGAACGGATTAAACGGATAAGCCGGGGAGCATAACAACCTCCACGGCTTTTCCTTTTTATATAATAGGAGCGTGTCCAGCGAAGCTGGTCAC
>DLFX01000136.1 GCA_002482405.1 Firmicutes bacterium UBA7709
GCTGTCCTCCCGACAGCAGCCGGGACTTCTGCTTCATCCGGTTCTCTAACCCCATGTCAAGCAGAGCCAGCTTTTCCCGAAACAGTTCCCGCTCTTTTTTAGTCAGTCCGGGCTGGAAGCCGATGCTCTTTCTTTTATCGTTTGCAATGGCGAGGTTTTCTTCGATGGTCATGTCGAAAGCAGTGCCCTTTAAGGGGTCCTGGAAAACCCGGCCGATCTCTCTGGACCGCTTGTATTCCGGCCAATTTGTTATGTCCCTGCCGTCCAGGGCGATCTTTCCCCCGTCGACTCCGAAAACACCGGAGATACAGTTCATCAGCGTTGATTTCCCCGCTCCGTTGCTTCCGATGATGGTGATAAAATCTCCTTCGTTCGCCGTCAGACTCAGTTCATCGATGGCCAGCTTTTCATTTATCGTCCCTCTTCCGAAGGTTTTTGACATCTTTTCCACTTTAAGCATTTTTAGCACCGCCCCTTCTGATGATGGAGAATTTCTCACTCAGCATCCCGGTGGATAACGCGATGATAACGATGACTGCCGAAATCAGCTTTAAGTCGCTGGGCGGTAAGCCTATGCTGAAAGCGTACGCGATCACCATGCGGTACAGCACGGCTCCCAGGGAGACCGCGATCAATCTTCTCAGGAGGGATTTGGTGCCGAATATCGCCTCTCCGATGATGACGGAGGCCAGGCCGATCACCACCATTCCGACTCCCATACCGACGTCCGCAAAGGACTGGTACTGCGCCATAAGTCCGCCGGACAGCGCCACCAGCCCGTTGGAAACGGCAAGGCCAATGAGCTTCATCTTGTTGCTGTTGATTCCGGACGCCCGCACCATATCCTCATTGTCTCCCGTGGCGCGAAGGGCAAATCCCAGGCGGGTCTTCAGGAAATAATAGAGGCAAACGGTGACGACAGCAAGAAAAATCAGCCCCAAAAGCAGAGAGCTGTATTCCAGCGGCACTAATTTCTGAAAGCTTTTATAGACAGTGTCGCTCTGGGTCAATGCAATATTAGGCCTGCCGCCCATGATCCTCAGGTTGATGGAGTACAGCCCCAGCATCACCAGAATACCCGTGAGCAAGGGCTGTATTCCAAGCTTGGTGTTGAGAAGCGCCGTGATGGAACCGGCGGCGCAGCCCGCGATAAAGGCGAGAAGAAGCCCCAGGTACGGGTTCCCGCCGACGCTGCAGATCATCGCGGATGCCGCCATGCCTGTGACGATGCTGCCGTCAACCGTTAAGTCAGGAGTGTTCAGCGTCCGAAAGGACAGGAACACTCCCAGCGCCATAATGGCAAAGATCAGACCATATTCAATTGAGCCGAGAAAAGCTGCAAAATTCATTTTTATTCATCTCCCAGAACAGTCGCCTCATCCAGAACATCCTGCGGGAAGGTCACGCCTATCGCATCAGCGGTTTTCTGATTGATATAGACCTTTACGTCCGTCATGGTCATGACAGGAATTGTTCCCGGATCGGTTCCATTTAATACCTTTGCGGCCATCTTTCCGGTCTCTTCACCGAGTTGGGTGTAATTGATCCCGTAAGTCGCAAGGCCGCCGTCGTTTACCATGGAATCAGCGCCTACATAGAAAGGAATCTTGGCGTCGATCAGCGTCTTGGAAATGATCGGCATGGTGGATGCTACGGTGTTGTCGATGGGTGAAAATACCGCGTCGACCTTTCCCGCAAGGAAAGCCGCCGCCTGCTGTACCTCGCTGGCGTTCATGACAGGAGCTTCCACTACGGTCAGACCGTTTGCCTTGGCGTATTCCTTCAGGTCGTTGATAACGGAAACGGAATTGGTCTCGCTGGATTTATAAAGCGCGCCGATGGTTTTGATATCCGGAGTGATCTTTCTCGCAAGATCCATGATCTTCTGGGCCGACACCGCGTCGGAAGTTCCGGTGATGTTGCCTCCCGGAGCGTCAAGGTTGTCAACCAGCTTCGCATCAATGGGGTTTGTCACCGCGGAAAATACGATGGGGATCTCCGTCGTTTCACCGAAAGCCGCCTGTGCCGACGGCGTCGCGATGGCGATGATCAGATCATATTTCTGAGACACAAATTTCTGGCATATGGTCTTCAGGTTGACCGGGTCGTTCTGGGCGTTTTCATAATCCACCGTGATGGTTTCTCCGTCGGTGAAGCCTTCCTTGGCAAGCTCCGCAAGGGTCGATTCACGAATGGTATCCAGAGACGGATGTTCTACGATCTGGACAATCCCTACCTTCGGCAGGTCCTTCCCCGCGGCGGCGTCTCCTCCGCCTCCTTCGCTTTTGCTGTCTCCGCCACAGCCCGTCAGCAGTCCCGCCGTCATCAGGGCGACTGTCGATAATACCAATAAATTCTTTCTCATCTTTGTTTTCATCTTCATAGTCTCCTTTTCTTTGAATTATATTAATGAAAAGGGTCTCTGCATCCGTGTTCGCCGGTTTCATTATGCCCTGCTTTTGAAGCAAGCGTGCAAAACGGAAAAATTCCAACCCGGCTGAAGCCGGGGAATTTCCGTATAGCGCCTGCCAACATTTGCTTTGCAAATGTGGCTAGGTGCGTAAAAAAAACACCTATCCTTATTTCAAGGACAAGTGTTAAACCTGCGGTACCACCTTGTTTGGTAAGCTAAAAGCATACCCTCTTTGCAGAGTGCCATCACACCCTCAGCCCTGTAACGCTGGCATAGCGTCTCAGCTACTAAAATAAATTCTTTCGCTTCGCCCTCAGAGGCCCACTTGCTGCAACTGCATCTGTCCGGCTTCCACCGCCCCGGACTCGCTGAGAGATCGTTTTACAGTTTAACTCCCTCGTCATCGGTTTAAAGCTATGTTACCATCGAAAGAATAAAATGTCAATGAAAAATTTTCAGATTGTCGCATCCGAAATCCGCGTATGGAATATACAGGTTCAGATAGGCATTCCCGCCTTCTCTGTCCGGATGCTCGATATCGATGCTGACGGAGTCTATGTTCAGTTGGAAGCCGTCGATCCGGTCAAACACCGCTTCATACTCCCCGTCGCTGTAAGTCCTTCCCGCCTTTCCTCTGCCTTCATCATAGCTCTTGAGCTCCCGCCTGATAGCCTTCATAATGACAGGCTTATAGTCATATCCTTNNAAAGTTCCTTTTGTGTCACAGCATCATAACAGTGGCTTTCGGCAGTCGTCACAGCGAGGTCAGGCAGATAGAACATGGAGCGTTTGTAAATGCTGATAAAGTTGCCGACCCTGCTGGTATCCACCCAGATCTCATAGCTTCCTCCGCCGTCGGCAGCTATTTCAGCCTCAGTCTTGCCGCGAAAATATTCTTTAGCCTTGTCGATCGCTCCCTGAT
>DLFX01000089.1:0-10355 GCA_002482405.1 Firmicutes bacterium UBA7709
GCTTCAGTCCTGCGCCACCGTCCAGTATATTCTGGGGGAGCAAAAGCCTGTTCTGAGCACTAAGGATACCCAGATCGAGTCGCCCTACAACACATACCTCCACAAGGGACTGCCGCCGGGACCCATCGCGTCCCCAGGCGCCGACTCCATCAAAGCGGCCCTGTATCCGGCGGACACCAAGTACTTATTCTTTCTGGCCAAAGGCGACGGCTCCCATGCCTTTTCCGAGACNNATCTCGATTGACGGCCGAAAGTGCGGCACGGGACGGAAGCTGGTACCGCTGACCGGTTGCGCGACATGGGACGGAAGCTGATACCGCGGAAGGAATCAATGAACATTACAAACGATAAGGTAACGGAATATCTGGAGGGCCTTTACTGCCCTGTTAATGAAGCTCTGAACTCGCTGCGGATCGAGGCGGAAAAGCGGGAGATACCGATCATTTTAAGGGATACCGAAGGTCTCCTGTTAAATTTCCTTCGGATAAAGAGGCCCCGGCGCATTCTGGAAATCGGCGCCGCCGTCGGCTATTCGGCGATCTGCTTTGCGGCGGTATTGCCGGAAGCTGAGATCGTCAGCCTGGAGCGAAGCGAAAAAATGTACCTGAAAGCGATGGAAAATGTGGAGCGCTTCGGCCTGGACCGGCGAATTCGGATTCAAAAAGGCGACGCTCTGGAAATTCTGCAGGAGATGAAGGCCCGGGTTGCTGATCAGGAGCAGGAGGGATTTGATCTGGTGTTTATCGATGCGGCCAAGAGCTGCTACAGGGAATTCTGGGACTGCAGCGTTCCCCTTTGCAGGAGAGGCGCGGTGATCCTTTCGGACAATGTGCTGATCAAAGCCAGGACCGCATCCGACGAATTTATAACCGAGCGGAGGCAGAAGACCAGCGTCAGGCGGATGCGGGAATATTTGAACTATATCTCGCGGCTTCCCTATGCCGACACGGCGGTGATCGCCGTGGGGGATGGCGTTGCGGTGAGCGTATTGAAATAGAGCAAGAGGCCGGAGAAAACGGTCGGTCATTGATGAGGATAAAATGAAGAAAATAGAATTGCTGGCGCCCGCAGGGGACCTGGAAAAACTGAAGATCGCCATCGACTACGGGGCTGACGCCGTTTACTTCGGGGGAGAGATGTTCGGCCTTCGGGCGGCGGCGAAAAACTTTACGCTGGAAGAGATCAGGGAGGGCGTGAAATACGCTCACGACCGGGGCAAAAAGGTCCATATGACCATCAATATCTTTGCCCACAACGAGGACATCGAGGCGCTTGCCCGGTATCTGGACCGGCTTTCGGAAATCCCTATCGACGCTTTTATCGTGTCGGATCCGGGCATTATCATGATGATCAGGGAAGCGATCCCGGATGCTGAGATCCATCTTTCCACTCAGGCCAACATGACCAACTACAAAACCGCGGAATTCTGGCACAGGCAAGGGGTAAAGAGGATCGTGCTGGCCAGAGAGCTCACCTTTGAAGAGATCCGGGAGATGCGGAGCAGGCTGCCTGAAACTCTGGAATTGGAGGCGTTTATTCAGGGCGCCATGTGCATTTCATATTCCGGACGCTGCCTGCTGAGCAACTTCATGATCGAGCGGGATGCAAACAGGGGAGAGTGCGCTCATCCCTGCCGCTGGAAATACCATCTGGTGGAAGAGCAGAGGCCGGGGGAATATTTTCCTGTCGAAGAGGATGAGCGGGGGACATATATCCTGAATTCCAGGGATCTTTGTATGATCGAGCATATTCCGGACTTGATCGGGGCAGGCTTGACATCAGGAAAGATCGAGGGCAGGATGAAGAGCGTTTTCTATGTGGCGACCATCGTCGGCGCCTATCGGAAAGCCATCGACGCTTATTATGCCGATCCGGAGAACTATTCCTTCGATCCTGAATGGCTGAAAGAGCTGAAAAAGGTCAGCCACAGGGAATTTACCACGGGCTTTTATTACAACAAGCCTACCAACAAGGACCAGAACTATCAGACAAGCGCCTATACGAGGGATTACACCTTTGTGGGGCTGGTGAAAAGTTACGACGAAAAGACAGGGCTGGCCGTGGTGGAACAGAGAAACAAGATGGGCCTCGGGGATGAAATAGAAGTTTTCGGGC
Source organism: Firmicutes bacterium UBA7709 (assembly GCA_002482405.1). The sequence goes on from DLFX01000089.1 coordinate 2,116, forward strand.
CAAATACCGACTATTTCACTCAGAGGATCGAAGTGCTTCTGGATGAGGAAAATCAGCCCCTAGAGTCCGCTCCCCATCCCCAGCAGATCGTCAAGATCAAGATGGATAAGCCTGTTTTGGAAAAATTTATGTTACGAAAACAGAAATAAAGTGATATAATATTTATATAACAGAAGAAGGAGGAGATTCCGAATGGAACCTGACCCGAGTATATCATTATCGGTTCAAATTTTATTTTTACTGCTGCTCATATTAATCAATGCATTTTTCGCTTCGGCGGAAATGGCAATCGTTTCGGTCAACAAGAATAAAATTAAAATACTAGCCCAGGAAGGCAATAAAAAAGCGAAGCTTTTGCTGAAGCTCAATGAAGAGCCGAACAAGTTCCTTTCTACTATACAGGTTGCTATCACCTTAGCCGGATTTCTGGCCAGCGCGGTAGCCGCCACGACTATGGCGGATAAAATCGCGGTATTTCTGACCAAACACGGCATTATGTACGGAACCCAAATTGCCATTACCCTGGTTACCTTGGCATTGTCTTACGTTACCCTTGTGCTTGGAGAACTGTATCCGAAAAGAATGGCGCTTCAATATTCAGAGAGGATCGCCCTCTTTTGCGTGAAGCCGATCCTCTATATCTCAAAGTTTGCAAAGCCTTTTGTATGGCTGCTTTCCGCTTCGGTAGGCCTGCTGCTGCGGATAACGGGCGTGAAGGATACCAATATCGAAGAGCAATACTCAGAAGAGGAGATCAAATCCCTCCTTGAAGTCGGCCAGGAAACAGGCCTGATCNNCAGCATCTTCGAGTTTGACGACAAGCTCGCCTATGAGGTCATGACGCCGAGGCCCGACGTCTATATGATCAATATCAACGACAACCTTGAGGATTATATCGACGAGCTGCTGGAAGAGAGGTATGCAAGGATTCCGGTCTTTGAAAAAGATATCGATAATATCATCGGGATCCTTTATATGAAGGATTATATCATCGAAGCGAGAAAGCACGGGTTTGAAAATGTGGACATCAAAAGCCTTCTTCGCAAGCCCTATCTCGTTCCGGAGAGCAAGAATATCGACGATCTGTTCCGGGAACTGCAGGAGACAAAGGTCCACATCGCCATCCTCATCGATGAATACGGCGGATTTTCAGGCATCGTCACCATAGAGGATCTGATCGAAGAGGTCATGGGGAACATTGACGACGAGTATGACGACTATGAGGCGAAGCTGGAACAAATCGATGAAAACACGTACTTGATTGACGGTTCTTATTATATCGACGACTTAAACGATGAACTCTTCCTCAACCTTGAATCGGAAGAGCACGAAACCATCGGAGGGCTCATCATCGACCTGCTGGGAGAAATTCCCGACGAGGGTGAAACGGAGAAGCTGGTCGTAGAGCAGGATAACTGTACCTTCACGGTGGAATCCGTAAAGGACCGCCGCATCGATAAGGTGAAGCTGCGCATCACCCCGAAAAATGCGGACGAGAATGAGGACGAAGAGGAATAATAAAATAATCTGATTTGAATTCAGGCTGTGTTTTTTCATATGCTCCCATGAGGGAGCATTTTTTATGCCTTAAGGAATGTCGGCAATTCGTTCTTTTTTATTTGTAATAAAATCTTGTCCCAAGAATATGATGTAATGTACATATTTCGAATATGTCGGCAAAAACATGAAAAGGATGAGAACTATCATGAACAGTCTGGACAAGATACTGACAAAACTGCCCGCAGAAATTGGAGAGCAGATCAGAGACCTGCCCGGTCAGATCAGAAAAAATCTGGAGGAGATACGGATTCGGAATGGAGCCGGCATCGTGATCTATTCCTCCGGGAAGGAATACGAGCTGGAGCTCGGAAATGGAAGCAAAATAGATAATATTTTAATAAACAATATATTTAATTCTTTATTAAACCATTCTGCCTACGCCTATCAAGAGGAGCTTGCAAACGGCTATATTACAATAGAAGGGGGACATCGGGTCGGCATTTGCGGGCGAACCGTCCTGGAAAACGGGAAGGTAAAGACCATCAAGGATATCTCCTCTATCAATATCCGAAGAAGCCGGGAAATCGTCGGTGTGTCCGACCCCTGCATGGGTTACCTGCTCCGGGGGAAAAACCGGATATTTAACACCATTATCGTCTCTCCGCCCAAATGCGGAAAGACGACTCTGCTACGGGATATGATCCGGAATTTCAGCGGCATGGGATTTCAGGTGGGGGTCTGCGACGAGCGTTCCGAAATATCAGGAATGTATAACGGCCGGCCCTCCTATGACCTTGGAATCCGCACCGATGTCCTGGACGGCTGCCCGAAAGAAAAAGGAATGATCATGCTGATCCGCTCCATGTCTCCCGACCTGATCGCCACCGACGAAATCGGAAAGAGAGAGGACTGCCACGCCATTGAGGCGGCCGTCTGCGCGGGGATCAGTCTGCTCACCACCATACACGGAAGCAGCTTTGAGGATGTCATAAATTCGGGAATCGGAGAGCTGGTGGAAAAGGGGGTCTTTGAGCGTCTCATCTTCCTGTCTAACATTCCGGCTATCGGATCTATTACCGCAATTCGGGATTGGAGGAATCAAAATGTTGTTTAAGGGAGTCCTCTGCATTTTTATTATTCTGGCGGGAGCCGGCGTCGGTCTTCTGAAAGCAAAGACATATGAAAACCGCGTCTACCATCTTCAGGAGTTGATCACCACTTTGAAAGTCATGGAATCGGAAATGAAATACAGGCTTGACCCGCTTCCGGATCTGTTTTTGCGGATCAGCAAGATCAAAAATGGAATGGCCTCGGCACTCCTTGAGACGGCGGGAACGCTCCTGAAAAACCAGACTGCCCGGGACCTGCCGGATTGCTGGAGGGAGGCTGTTGAGACCGCCTATCAGGAAAGCGCCCTAAACAAGGAAGACAAGCGCATCCTGGCGGATTTGGGTATCGAGCTTGGCAGAACCGATATGGAAAGCCAGTCCGGAATGTTTCAGCGCACCCTTTCCCTGCTGGAGGCTCAAGTGGCGGAAGCCGCAGGGGAGCAGAAGGTCAAGGGAAAGATGTATAAAAGTCTTGGAACGGCCATTGGGGTCCTTATTGTAATCCTGTTGATTTAGCTTGTCTTAATAAGATATTGGCGCCTGGCAGCCGCCAAATCCACATGAGATCTTGGACTATTTTGGGGGAATAAAATCTTGTCCCAGGAATATGATGTACTAAGAACTCGCGATGAGGTTTTTTTAAGAACTTGAGAGGAGAATTTAGAATGGACATCAATGTTGATATCATCTTTAAAATTGCGGCTATCGGTATTATTGTTGCCGTGCTAAATCAAGTGCTGATACGTGCGGGAAGAGAGGACCAGGCGATGATGACGACCCTGGCGGGAATTATCGTCGTGCTGCTTTTGATCGTCCAGATGATCAATGATTTCTTTGTTGCGGTGAAAACCTTGTTTCAATTGTAGGCCTGACTGAAAAGACTAAGGAAACGAGGTGTTTTTTATGGACATGGATATCTTCCGGATCGCGGCCATCGGGCTATGCGGCGTTATACTGGCCTCGATATTCAGAAGAAATAACAGTGAGCAAACCGTATTCGCAACCTTTATCATCATCGCCACCGTCATCATCATTTTCATTATGGTGATCGGCAAGCTTGCCATCGTCTTTGAATTTCTGGGTGGTATCTATGATCAGATCAGTTATGGGAAGAACTTCTTTCCGATCATATTAAAGGTTCTGGCCGTAGCGTACATAGCGGACTTCACCGCGCAAATCTGCAGGGATTCCGGTGAGACAGCAATCGCGGGAAAGGTGGAACTGGCGGGAAAGGTGATGATTTTCTATTTGGCGGTGCCTGTGATCGTGGCGGTTATGGATCTGATCAACAAAATGCTGCCGGGGTGATACCAACGGTGGAAAACAGCGGATAAAACGCAGAGATACTGTCCGGGGAAGGTGAGGGAAATTGAGTATAGAGAGCATCGTAAACGAACAGCTTGCTTCAATGGACATGAAAAAAATAGAGGATCTATTCGATATTGCCTCGCGCAATGGCAATGTCTTTGGAGATACGAGCCCGGGTGAAATCATCCATAGCTTATTGAAGGGAGAGCCGATTTTCAACATTCACGACATCATCTCCGCTATCGCAAATCATTTTCTGCATGAAATTAACGGGAGCATCATATTTGGAGTCGAGCTGGTAGCCATATGCATCATCATCGGCCTTCTGAAAAACCTGGCGAATTCTTTTTCCGACGACGCCGTTTCCAACCTCGGAGTCGTCGTATGCAGCTGCTGCATGATCGGGCTCTGTCTGAAATGTTTTTTGGACATCTATCAGGTCTGCAGCAGTGCGGTGGACACCATGACGGTGACGATGCAGGCGCTTTTCCCGATCCTGGTGCCGCTGCTGGTGGTCATGGGGGGCTTTACCTCCGGAGGGGTCCTGAATCCGTTTATCGTCACGGCGATTACGATATTCAACTCGATCCTGCAAAAGATCATCATGCCGGCCATATATGTCTCCTGCGTGTTCATCCTGGTAAACAGCATGTCTGAGAAGGATTATGTAAAAAAACTGGCCAATCTCATCCGCGGGGCCGCAATCTTCATGATGGGGCTGATGGTCACGCTGTTTTCAGGGCTTACGTTCCTTCAGGGCGTTGTGACAAAGACGGCGGACGGCATGCTGGCCAAGACCGCCAAATATTCGATGGATAACTTCGTCCCTATCGTCGGAGGCTTTGCCGCAGATTCGATGGATATGATTTTGAGCTGTGCGACTGTGATCAAAAACGGCGTCGGGATATTCGGGCTCATCATTGTAATTACGCTGCTGATCATCCCGATGGTCAAGATCCTCGCGGTGGCCCTGGTATTCAAAGTTTCCGCAGTGGTCATCGAGCCCATCGGAAATAAGGCCATTTCCGACGGCCTGAATGAGGTCGGGAACACGGTGGTCACCCTGGCGATCATCCTGCTGCTGGCGGCCATGATGTTTATTATCTTCCTGTCGGTGATTATCGGGATCGGAGGAGGAAGCTTATGGAGATAACGGAAAGAGGAGGCGGTGAGTTATGGATATCGTCAGAGAGTGGGTTAAAAATATTTTCATTATTATCGTTGCGGTGAGCTTTGTTGAAATCCTGCTTCCGGCGGGCAGTATGAGCAAGTACCTGAAATTTATTTTTTCCCTGATCATTATGGCCATAATATTGTCCCCATTGGCAATTTTGATGGAATAAGGACATATCCATATTTATATATTTAGAAGGAGGATAAGGAATGTGGGATAAACTGAAAAACGATAAATACGTAAAAGACTTGCTTGTCAAGCTGATTACGATATTAGCCGTGGCGGCGATCGCACTCCTGCTGTTCGACGTTCTTACCCAGAGTAAAGACGGGAGAAAGCAAATCGTAGACATGGACGGCGGAACAGAATATACGGAAGAGACGGCCCTTGCTACGGGAGATGAAGTCCGGCTGGAAAAGATTCTGAGCCAGATGAAGGGAGTGGGGGATACCGACGTCATGATCACCTATCGGAGCGAGGAGCAAGCCGACAAGCTGTTCAGCAGCGGAAGCGGAACTGACGGCCGGAAGGTGGCTGGCGTGATCGTAGCATCCAGTGGAGCAGGTGACGTTATTGTCAAAAATAATATCATCAATGCCGTGGCGACAGTGTTTGGCATCCCTGTGTCAAATGTGGTGGTATTCGAGAAAAAAGACAGCGGTACAAAATAAAAGAACGGCGTATCAGTCGATTCGAAATGCGAGAGCATGATTTAGGGGGGATATCGTAAATGGAATTTATGAAGCGTAAAAAAATACTTTTAGTAGGTATGCTGGTACTCATCGTAGCGATCGGAGTACTGAACAACAAGCTGAATAACGATCAGGGTCTTTCCGCATCCGCAGGATATGTGGAATATGAAACCGATCAGATGAATCTTCACGACGGCGACGTACTGGTCGACAGTCTGAATGTTACCGGCGTTCCGGGCACCAGCAGCGGACCGGCGGTGGAAGGCGCGCCGACAGATCAAAATGCTCCTGCCGATACGAACACTCCGTCGGGGATAGACACGTCAGCGGGCAATCCTGCCCTTATCGATACCATCGCTCAGGGCCCGAAAACAGCCGACGCAGCCGCGGGATCCCTGGACGAGAGCTTGATCGTTACTTCGGATGATCTGTCGGAAGCAACCAGCGCCGACGTATATTTTGAAGAGACAAGGGCTACGATCAATATGGACAGAAATCAGGTGATCTCGATGCTGACCGACGTCATAGAGGAGACGAAAGCCGGCAGCGCAGAGCAGAACAACGCGACGCAGCAAAAGCTGAAGATCATCGACTACATGAATAAAGAAAAGGTCATGGAAAGCCTGATCAAAAATAAAGGCTTTACCGACGCGCTGGTACTGATGACGGATAATTCGGTCAACGTAGTGATCAACAAGCAGGAGGTCACCCAATCCGACGTGGCGAAGATCTGTGATATCGTCATGAGGGAAACCGGCAGGGACGCAAGCCAGATCGTGATCCAGAGCAAGTTTTAATACCGGCGAGTATAGGATTGTATCCACGCGTGACTTCTGCTATAATGATTTTGTGATTATATGCGGCGAAGCCACAGGCGGCATTGCTGCAAATATAATGCTTGAAAATCAGGAGTGGAAGTATGAGTTCTGCCGCGGAAGAGAAACTGGGAACAGTTAAAATAGCAGATGAAGTCATCGCGGTCTGCGCCTTGAACGCGACATCGAAAACCAAGGGCGTCGCCGGATTGGGCGGTGTCTTTACGGATAATATCTCAAAGAACATTTTTGGGAAAGAGCCTCTTTACAAAGGGATCAAAGTAAACCAGGGTGAAGAAGGAATCGGCATAGACATCTATGTTATAGTGGAATACGGGGTTAAAATCCCGGAAGTGGCCTGGGATATCCAGGAAAACGTAAAAAAAGAAGTGGAATCCATGACGGATGCTGTTGTGAAAGCAGTGAATATACACGTTCAAGGGGTACATTTTACAGACGAGGAGGGCTAGAGAAGATGCCAAAACCTGATATGAAAGAGTTTTTTGCCCGCAGAACGGAAGCGAGAGAGTTTTTCATGCAGCTGCTGTTTCAGATGGAAATGCAGAATGATTACAGCGANNAGAAAACGGGATGGATTCCGACCAGACGGAATACTTCAACAGAATTTTCAGGGCTGTAGCAGAGAACCTGCCCGCCATCGACGGGAAGCTGGAGGAATGCAGTGAAAACTGGAAAATCAGCCGTATGGCAAAGGTAGACCTTTCCATTCTGAGGCTGTCCGCGGCGGAGATCCTGTATCTTGACGACATTCCGGATTCGGCGTCCATCAACGAAGCGGTGGATATGGCCAAGAAATACGGCGGCGGCGATTCCGGGAAATTCATCAACGGTATCCTGGGTAAGGTTGTAAAAAGCAAAGATGCAGAATAAAGATTTTGTTCTCGGTATCGATACCAGCAATTATACGACATCCCTTGCGATTACTGATATCAATGGGACGATTGTCGTTGATTCACGAAAACCGCTGACGGTTAAGCAGGGCGAAAGGGGGCTTCGGCAATCATACGCCCTTTTTCAGCATATGGAAAATCTTCCGGAGATGTTGATAAAACTCTTCGAGCAGATCGACAAAAGCCGGATGGTCGCCGTCGCGGCCTCCGATCGGCCGAGGCCGGTGGAAGGCTCTTACATGCCCGTATTTAAATCAGGAGTCAATTATGGAAAAGTGATGGCAGCCGGCCTTGGGGTGCCATTCTTTACATTCTCTCACCAGGAAGGGCATCTCGCGGCGGTCCTTCGCCACAGCAGCCTTGCAACCGCAGAAGAATATCTGGCATATCATCTTTCCGGCGGGACCTGCGAGCTTCTGCATGTGAAAGACGGCGCTATTCAGCTTCTTGGCGGAAGCAGGGACCTTTCCTTTGGGCAGGTTTTGGACAGGGTCGGCGTTTCCCTGGGCATGAAATTTCCCACGGGAAGGGAATTGGATCTCATTGCGGTGAAAATGAGGGACGGAAATAAGGCGGGAGGTTCTGCCGGAAAGTCGGACAAGCAGGATTCCGGACTGTTAAAAAAGATACCCATCGACGGTTTTGAAATCAACCTTTCCGGAATTGAAACCCAATGCCGGCGAGAGCTGGAAAGAGGCGCGGATCCTGAGCTGTTGATTTACGAACTGTTT
>DLFX01000089.1:10425-10597 GCA_002482405.1 Firmicutes bacterium UBA7709
TCTTCACGGGGGGAGTAACCGCGAGCCGGTTCGTCAGAGACGCCATAGCCGCTTATTTTGACCGGGAGGGGAAAAAGGCGGAGATCACACCGAAGCCCGTTTTCGGCGACCCTGCGCTGTCGTCGGATAACGCTGTAGGAATCTCATTTCTTGGGGGAAAAGAATTATGGCG
>DLFX01000221.1 GCA_002482405.1 Firmicutes bacterium UBA7709
CCGCGACAGTTTTTTCCTCCAGACTGACGTCAACGGACGATACCCCGTCCAAAGCGGTCACCGCTTGCGTTACCGCCTTTACACAGTGCTGACAGGACATACCCTCCACATTTAAAGTTACTTTACTCATCTCATTTTCCTCCTAAATTTTATTTATACGGTTTAAATCTCTTCAGCCGCAACGCGTTGGTCAGGACCGAGACGGAGCTCAACGACATCGCCGCCGCCGCAAACATCGGGTTCAGGAGCGGGCCTCCTAAGAGATGCAGGACTCCCGCGGCGATGGGAATTCCGATGACGTTATAACCGAACGCCCAGAACAGATTTTGTTTGATATTCCGGATAGTGCTCCTGCTGAGCTGGATTGCGGTGGGAACGTCCATCAGATCGCTCTTCATCAGAACGATGTCGGCGGACTCCATGGCCACGTCGGTGCCGGAACCGATAGCGATTCCGATATCCGCCTGGGCCAGCGCGGGAGCGTCGTTGATTCCGTCCCCCACCATGGCGACCTTTTTCCCTTCCCCCTGAAGCTTTTTCACTTCGTTTGACTTATCCTGAGGCAGGACTTCCGCAAGGACCCGGTCGATCCCGACCTGTTTTGCGATGGCTTCTGCCGTTTTCCTGTTGTCACCCGTGATCATGGCTACCTCGAGCCCCATGGACCGAAGCTGCTCGATAGCTTTCAAACTGCTTGCCTTGACGACGTCCGCCACCGCGATAATGCCCGAAAGCTTCCCGGCCATAGCGATGTACATGGGAGTTTTTCCCTCCGCTGCCAACCGGTCCGAAGCCTCCGCAAGGGTCGAAAGAGCGATGCTTCTCTCATCCATCAGCTTTCTGTTCCCCAGCAAAACCTCAGTTCCGTCCAGCACAACTTCGATCCCGTAGCCTGGAATGGCGCGGAAGCCTTCCGGCTTGAGGAGTTCAAGATTTTCCTTTTCCGCGGCGTCGATGATGGCTTCTCCCAGAGGATGCTCCGAGCCTTTTTCCGCGGAAGCCGCAAGCCGAAGCAGTCCGTTTCTCTCCACGCCCTCTGTGGGAATGATATCCGTCACCTCCGGCTTTCCTTCCGTAACGGTCCCCGTCTTGTCAAATACGATGGTATCGATCTTATGAGCCGTTTCCAAAGCTTCGCCGCCCTTGATCAAAATTCCGTATTCCGCTCCCTTGCCGGTGCCCACCATGATCGCCGTAGGCGTTGCCAGCCCCAAAGCGCAGGGGCAGGCGATAACCATGACCGCGATGAAGATCGTCAAGGAAAATCCCAGCGGTTCCCCGCTGATGAACCACGCCAGAAAAGCGAATACGGCAATGCCGAATACGATGGGGACAAAATATCCCGACACGACGTCGGCCAGCTGCGCAATGGGGGCTTTGGAGCCCTGAGCCTCCTCCACCATCCTGACGATCTGTGCCAGAGCCGTATCGCCTCCGACCTTTGTAGCCTTGAACTGAATCATTCCGTTCTTATTGATGCTTGCGGCATAGACCGGATCCCCCGCTTCCTTTTCAACGGGAATGCTCTCCCCCGTCAGCATCGATTCGTCAATAGAGGTGTTCCCCTCCGTAACGACGCCGTCCACCGGAATCTTTTCTCCGGGTCGGACCAGAATGATATGCCCCATTTCCACCTCGTCCACCGGGACCTCGTATTCTCTGCCGTCCCGGATCACAATGGCGGTCTTCGGCGCAAGACCCATCAATTTCTTGATCGCCTCGGAGGTTTTCCCCTTGGATACCGCCTCCAGGGATTTTCCCAGCAGGATCAGCGTGATGATGACGCCGGCAGACTCTAAATAAAGCCCTTCCACGGCGCTGTGATCCCCCTGGAATATCCGGATTATCGAATACACGCTGTATACGAGGGCCGCGGTAGTGCCCATAGCGATGAGGGAGTCCATGTTAGGACTCCGGTTTGCGATGGCCTTATATCCAACCGTGTAAAACCGGTATCCTGCGATGACGATGGGAACCGTCAGAGAAAGCTGCAATACCGCAAAATGCACCGGGTTCATCATAGGGTCGAAGAATTCCGGAACAGGCAATCCGATCATATGTCCCATGGCAAAATACAGCAGCGGAACGGCAAAGACAGCCGACACGATAAATTTGGTCCAAAGGGTCCGTATCTCCTTTTCCTTTTGCAGCTTATCTTCGTCTACCAGCTTCTTTTCCTTTATTTCAGCGGCCCCGTATCCCGCTTTTTCGATTCTTTCCGTTATGGCCTCCAGGCCTGTTTTCTCCGGGTCATAGGAAACCGTAGCCTTTTCAGTCGCCAGATTTACGGAAATCTCATCGACGCCCTCCATCTTTCCCACGACCTTCTCGATCCTGGCCGCACAGGCGGCGCAGGTCATGCCCGTTATCTTCAATGTATCTTTACTCATGCTCACTCGCCCTTTCCATAGCTTTTATTGTTCCCTGTTATCTCACCGCTGACTCCTCTTACAGCATTTTCCCGATGGTGACCAGAAGCTCGTCGATAATNNTGAATTTTTTTTACGAGGCAACATCTGATATGGTTTTCCAGAACCAGCTTGCTTACGGAATCCAGAGCTGCCTGAGCGGCAGAGATCTGATTCAGCACATCGTTGCAGTATACGTCCCGTTCGACCATACCCTTGATCCCCCTGACCTGGCCTTCGATCCGGTTGAGCCTGGTGATCAGGCTGTCCTTGAGTTGGGGTTCTCTAATAGTGGTTTCCATCAATATTACCTCCACCGCAATTTCCAATGGTTATATCATACCATAATACATTTATACTATACCCCGGTAGGGTATGCTTTAATCATATCAAAAGCAGTTGCTTTTTTCAAGATACAATATCCTGTTTTTTCCCAACCGCTTTTAAACCTTTCGCTCTTGTCTCTTTTTCCCGAATTTTCCCGAAGTATTACACCCCGCCTCCGCAGCAGCTGGGCAATCTGTTGTTGATGGATTCGTCGGTCTGGGGAACAGCCGCCGGGTCGCCCAGATCGTCGACGACGGTGATCTGGCTCCGTATCATCCCCATCCAGCAGCTGTAACGCACAACGCCGGATTTATCCGGGGTGAATTCAATGATGTTGTCGCCGGGCTGCAGCTGTTTCTCCAGGTTGTATTCCGGTATGACGATCCTGTTGTTGCAGCCGTTAATGTCGCTGCTGTCCGCCTGAAGGTTCCACCGGACCGGAATCCCCTTCTGTACGACAAGGGGTTCATATCTGCCGGAATCCAGCGTCGTCGTCACCGTCTGAACGCCGCCGGCAAGCTCAGCTGTGGCTCCCTGAGCGGAAGAGACGGACGGGGACCCGGCCTGGCTGCTCCATCCCGCAGAAAAGGGCATCGCGTATCCGGTCAGAGCCATTCCCCGGCTGAACATCACGACTCCCAGCAGGATGACCAGTCCTGCGCTTACCGTCATCATCTTTGCCGTATATTTCTTCGTCAGCAGGCTGCTCAGCGCGCCACGACCGAACATGAGAGGAACGGTTCCCAGGCTGAAAACCAACATCGACAGCGCGCCTTTTCCCGGATCTCCGGTGGATAACGCGTAAAGCTGCATCGCCTGCAGCGGTCCGCAGGGCATCAGACCGTTCAGCAGGCCAACGTAAAACGGCCTGCCGCCGCCGCTGCTCTTCTGCTCATCGATCTTTGCGGCAAATATTTTGGGCATCCTGGGGTTGAACCTTCTGAGCCAGGGAAAGACGTTCAGCATATTCAGCCCCATAACGACCATAAATATTCCGGCGGCCAGGGTTACAAAGCCCTTTCCCGCGCTGGAAAAGCTCACCGCGGAACCCAGCGCTCCCACGATTCCGCCGATGACCGTGTAAGAGATCACCCGGCCGGAATTATACAATATGCTCGGCTTCAGCGTTGAAACCGCCCTTCCGCCACTGGGGGTCTTATCGTGAGAAATTCTATTCGGTACGCACTGTGACAGGTTTATGCCGCCGCACATGGCGACACAATGAGCTGAGGTCAGCAATCCGACCGCGAAGAGCATGCCATACCCCATGCCGTCCCGGGCCTGGGGGAAGGAATTAAAGAGATCAAAGCCTCCGAAGCGGCTGATGATGACATAAAGCGCGATCAGGATCACCAGGATGCCGACAGCCTGGATACCGCCCTGATGCTGTCCGGCGGGCTCCGGCGGATTGCCCGCCGCATTCTTGATCGGCCTCCGGAGCACCCTTTGATCCGCTTTCCCAATCGCGGCCCTGTAGCCCAGACTCTCGATCATTCCGATAATCTCTGTGATGTCGATCTGTTCCGGATCATAGGTAACCAAGGCGTTTTCCCTGGAATAGCTTACGATGGCATTGGCGATGCCCTTTTTATTCTTCAGCGTACGCTCGATCCTGTTCACACAGCTGACACAGGTCATGCCCGTGATTTTAAGCGTTGCCGTGATATAATTCTTTCCCATCTGTTGCGCTCCTCCTGTTTTTTCTTCGTTGAGCATATCAAAAAAATATGAAGAATTTATGGAGGGCGAACGGAAAAATTTCTATCAATCATGTTAAAAGAAAAAAAGTATTTCCTCTTTCCAGGGAAATACTTTTTGATCGGCTAAGCTGCTTGCTTATACCACGGTTTTATCACGGCTTCTTTACCTGCTGCTCGCCCGTGATGGAACTGTCGGCGTCCATCTTAAATGTAGATTTTGCGGAATCCGTTGTAAAATAAACATTTCCGTCAACTTTCGCGTCTACGAGTTCGAAATTGTCCTGGGAGACATAGAGGTCCCCGACAAAGGTTCCATGCTGAATGCTGGCCATAGGGCTGTTGATCGTCAGGGTCGGCGCTTTCAGAGTAAATCTGTTGGTGACGGTTCGATTCTCATCCTGGGTATAAAGGGCGATCTTTCGCTGGACGACGTCCTTGCCCTGATCATCCTTTTTCCCGTTTGTAAAGCTGCCCTCCAACACCAGATCTTCAGTGAAGGTCAAATCCTTCAGGGTGGCGATGATCCAGGTCCCCTTATTGCTGATGGCGTTTTTAAAGGCGGCGTTATCATCAACTACCGACGCCGTCGTCACCGCGTCGTTTTCGTTGGACTTCTGGTCGTTTACCCCGCCTTCCGACGTCACGTTACCGTTGTTTCCTTCATTGACGCCGTTATTATCCTTGCCGCCGCAGCCAGCAGATCCGAACATCAAGGAAACGGTCAGCAGAAGTATGAATATTTTTTTCATTTAAAATCCTCCTTGCAAAATTTTCAGTAAATATAATTCTATTTGCAATGGGTATTCTACCCTGGGAAGATTTTAGTATACGCTTTTATTTCGCCATATGTTTTTCAAAGCCGGAGCTGTACTTCACCGTTCCGTCGGGAAAAACCCACAGGGCTTCCACGTCGGGAAGGCTTTCAATCAGCGCCAGCCCTTCTTCAAAGGGCATGTTGAATACTTTCGTCAGCGCGTCGGCCATGCCGGAATCAGGGCAAAGGATCGATACGGAGACAAAATAGTCCGCCGGATAAAGGGTAGCCGGGTCGATGATGTGATGGTATTTCTTTCCGTCTACGATGTAATATCTCTCGTAAACTCCGCTTGTCACCAGGGAAGCCTCAGTCAAATCAACTCTGCCGACGTCGTCGCCGTTTTCGTCGAAGGGGTTTTGTATCCCGACTTTCCAAGGGGTGCCGTCGGCTCTGGACCCGATGGCGCGCACGTTGCCGCCGACGCTGATGAGGCAGTTGGTAACGCCGTTTGCTTCCGCAAATTTCGCGACCTGCTCCGTGGCGTAACCCTTTGCCACGCCGCCTACGTCAAGGCTCATTTCGGGGTCCTCTAAAAACACCGTGGAGTTCGCCTCGTCGATGATCACCTTATTGATATCGGTGTGTTTTGCAGCCTCTTTCAGCTGATCCATGTCCGGCAGCGTCGCCTTTTCAGGGTCTTCGATCCCCGCCTCACGGTGCTCGTGCCATATCTTCAGCACGGCGCCCAACGCCACATTGAGCTTGCCGTCCGTCGTCTGATAAGCTTCCTTGGCGAAGAGAAGCAGATCGATGATCCGTCTGTCCACCTTCACCGGCGCCAAACCGGCGCTGTCGTTGATGGTTTTTATATTGTTGACTCCGTCATAGTCATTGTAAATATCAAAGAGCTGATGATATTCTTCAAGCTTATCATGGATCATATGGACCTGATCGTTGAATTCTTCCTTGCTGTCGGCATAGCCGATCACACGGGTCACCGTGTCAAACAGCGTGAGAAATTCCGCCTCAAAGCGCTTTTTTTCCACTTTTGTGTCTCCGCAGGCTGCGAGATTGACGGTCAATATGACAACCATGAGAACCGCGGCAAGTTTTTTTAACATGAAGCCTCCACATATCATACGAGGGGGATAGCACCGACACTATTTTAAGCGCGATCCTATCCCCCTTGCAAGAAATTTTTTTTATGTTTTATTTTGCTGCGCCAGCCGCCTTTTCGAGAACTGTCACAAAGTCGCTGATATGGACCGTAACAGATGACTTCAGGTCGTCTGCCGTCGCATGGCCTTCTTCGTCTACCGCGATCCCCTTTACTTCGTCAAGAGTCTTTCCGACAACATACTTTGCAAATGCGGCCGCCTCTTCGTTCCATTCCTTGCCGATGCCGGAGGCCTTCTTCATGCCGTACGCGTCGCCCAGCTCATCCTTGGTCTGGATCGGAGCGTTGATATCGGAAGTGATCTTCCCTTCCTTTGAGAAGTTTACGTCGGTGATGGACGCGTCGATGATGCTGCTGGTGATAACACCCTTTGCATCAAAGGTGGAAGCCGTGTAATAGGAATATGCTTCTGCAAGTCCGTCCTCGTCGCCCGCGTCTTTTGACTTCGCGATGTTTGTGACGACGCCGATGCCGAGCTTGTCGTCAGCGGAAGCGCCTAAATCCTGTGCGTTTGCAACAGCTTTTTCGATTCCGTCAACAAAATCGGTGATATGGATCGTAACGGAAGACTTGAGATCGTCCACCGTCGCATGGCCCTCTTCGTCTACCGCGATCCCCTTTACCTCGTCAACGGTCTTTCCGATGACATAGTTGGAAAAAGCGGTTGCCTCTTCATTCCATTCCTTACCCAGTGCGGATCCTTTTTTCATACCGTAGTCGGTACCCATTTCCTGTTTGCCGACAAAAACTGTGTCCAAAGGAGTAACGATTTTGCCATCCTTTGAGAACTCGATCTTCGTCTGAGCCGCGTCGATTGCGCAGTTTACGATAGTGCCTGCATCGTCGACGGTTACTGCGACAATGGTCGAATCAGCCTGGGCCACGCCGTTTGCGTCCCCTGCGTCCGTCGATTTTGCAGCGGAAGTGATCACTGCCAAGCCGGTTTTCACCGCTGTTGCCGTCGCAGAATTATCATCCTGACCCGGAGTCACTTCTTTGTCCCCGCCGCCACAGGCTGCAAATGCAAACATTACCATGGTCAGGACTAACAACAATGCTACTTTCTTTTTCATAAAATCTCCTCCAAAATATTTTTTCAGGGCTTGTCGAACATTCGGCAGCTCTTTTTTATCGGGCCAGCCGTTGAAACGCCGGCATAATAAATTTCAAGAGCGTCGACGTGACGATTCCCGCCGCCAGGCCTGAGACCAGAAGGACTGGAAGATAAGCCCACATATTCATACCCGCATATATGATCGTTATAACAATAAACTGTCCAATATTATGAAAAATTGCTCCAAAGATGCTGATGATCAGGTAGGAGACCTTTCCTCTGAAAATTACCATGAGCAGAATCATCGCCGTGATGGATAAAATTCCTCCTGAAAGACTCAAAAGTCCGGCGATGCCGCCTCTCGTCACAAATACGAACACCGATTTCAGGATGCCGATGGTATAGGCCTGTTTCTTACCGAGAAAGAACAGCGCATACATGACGGCGATGTTTGACAGGCCGAATTTGACCCCCGGAACCGCGATGGGCAGGGGCGGAAGCATGTTTTCCACGATGGCCAGCACCAGGGCGGCGGCAAACATCAGGGAGGTCAAAACCAGCATCTGGGTTTTATTTAAATTTTTAATTCTGGCATTTGTCATTGCTTTTCCATCCATGCTCCACCTCTAGTTTCCTATCACCAGGTCGGCGTCATCCTCGCCATGCTCCTTTTCAGGAACGACCTTCATCACGATCCCGTTTGGCAGACACGCCGCAAACTGGCCTGCCGTCCTCAATTTCCCCGCGTGGATGCAGACCTTGTCCGGGCAGTCGGATTCCACAAAAGCAATGGAACCGTCCTTGTATTGGTGAAAGATCACATGCTCATTCTGCGGGATGGAGAATGTCCGGTCCACTCCGGGCGTAAGCTCTACCGTCTTGACCAGTTCCGAGTAATAGTATATCTCAGCCTTCACCCGGTCTCCCGCAAACGCGAAGTGGTAGATACCCCAGGCGGCGACGCTGACGGCAATGATGCCGGCTATGATGATGATGTCGGTTTTCTTAAAAAATTTCATTTTCTATCCAATCAGCCCGCTCAGAAAGATCAAAGCGGTATCCGCTCCCATGATGATCACATAGTTTTTAATGGAGGTCACAAAGGT
>DLFX01000340.1 GCA_002482405.1 Firmicutes bacterium UBA7709
TCCTTTCCTCCTCTTGATGGCGGCGGAATGCGCGCTGTATTTCATCCTGTCGAGGTTCAGCAGAAAATGCCGGGAGCTGGAGCTGCTGGTCTTCTTTCTGTGCGGCCTGGATCTGCTCGTGGTGGCGGCCGCCGCCCCCGGTCAGATGATGAAGCAGCTGACGGCAATGGTCCTGGGAATGATCGTCTACCTGGCGATCCAGTACATCGTCAAGGATGTGGGGAGAGGCCGCAAGCTGAAATATTTCCTCGTAGTCTGCAGCGCCATACTGATTTTGTTGAACCTCACCGTGGGGGAAGCCCGTTTCGGCGCGAGAAACTGGATCAATCTGGGATTTATCACCTTTCAGCCGATGGAATTCGTCAAGGTCGCATTTGTCCTTGCCGGGACGGCTACTTTGGATAAATTGCTCACAGCCCGGAACCTGACGGCCTTCATCGGATTTTCCGGCGCGTGTATCGGCGCTCTCATTCTGATGAGGGATTTGGGCACCTCGGTCATATTTTTTGTAACATTTTTGGTAGTCGCTTTTATGCGGTCCGGCGACATCCGGACCATTGCTTTCATAAGCGCCGGAGCGGTTTTAGGCGCGTTTGCGGTGGTTTCGTTTTTACCCTATATCGCTTCCCGGTTCGAGGCCTGGAGGCATGTGTGGGAATTTGCCGATTCTACCGGGTATCAGCAGACCCGGACGCTGATCGCCTCCGCCAGCGGCGGACTTCTGGGCGTCGGGGGAGGCAACGGCTATCTGGTCAAGGTCGCCGCGTCGGATACGGACCTGGTGTTTGGAATCCTCTGTGAGGAATGGGGGCTCATTGTGGCCCTCGTCGCGGTTCTGACAATCATCTTTTTGGCGTTTTTCGTTCTCTACCTCATGAAGGGCTGTAAATCCTCATTCTACGCGATTTCAGCCTGCGGGGCGGTTTCGGTTTTCCTGATCCAGGAGGCGCTGAACATTTTCGGGTCCCTGGACATCCTGCCCCTTACGGGGGTCACGCTGCCCTTCGTATCCAACGGGGGCTCGTCCATGGTGGTCTGCTGGGCATTGCTGGCGTTTATCAAATCTGCCGACGAAAGGGTTCGGACGGACGGTCAGAAGGGTGAGCCGGAGCCTTATGTACCCCAGGATCCAAATGATTTTTCCGTGTTTGACGAGCTGGCGGAAGAGGAGGGTAATTGATTGAAACTGTTGACAAGACGCGCTTTCGGGGTTCTGGTCCTGACGCTCCTTCTGGTCTTCGGCCTGGTATTTTTTGCCGTGGAATATGCAGCCGACGCTTCTTCCTGGGCGCTGCATGCTACGAATAAACACCTCTATGCCGACGGTAAGCTGAAGATTGCGGGGAAGATCTACGACAGGAACGGAGCGGTTCTTCTCCAGACGTCGGACGGGGTTCAAAAATACAATGAAAATAAGGCGGTAAGACAGGCCGTTATGCATGCCGTGGGGGACTCATACGGCAATATTGCTACGGGACTTCAAGTGGTGTACGGCGACTGGCTTTCCGGTTGGGATCCGGTCAACGGGGCCTACCGGTTCAATGACAGCGTCTACAGTGTCAACAGCGATATGAAGCTCACTCTGGACTCCCAGCTCTGCACCGTGGCCTACAATGCAATGAACGGCAGGAAGGGGGCCGTCGGAGTGTACAACTATAAGACAGGGGAGATCCTCTGCATGGTCAGCACTCCGACCTTCGATCCCGCGAACCCGCCGGATGTGGCGGCAAATCCCAACAAATACGAGGGCGTTTACATCAACCGGCTGCTTTCCACGGCCTATACGCCGGGGTCGGTATTCAAGCTGGTGACGGCCGCCGCGGCCATCGACGAGCTGCCGAATATCAATGAAAGAGTTTTTCACTGCGACGGGAAGAAAGTGATCGGCGGGATTACGGTGACCTGCCCGTCGCCTCACGGAGACGTGACCTTTGATGAAGCTCTTGCCGTATCCTGCAATATCACCTTTGCGGAAATATCCCAGGAACTGGGCGGGAATACGCTGCAGAAGTACGCGGATAAGGCCGGATTTAATTCCAGCCTGAAGGTAAGCGGCATCAGGACCGCCACCGGAAAGACGAATATCGCGGACGCCGAAGGCGGCGACCTCGCCTGGGCCGGAATCGGACAGTACAGCGACACAGCCAACCCCCTGAACTTCATGTCTTATGTGGGCGCCATCGCAAACGACGGCGTTCGAATCACGCCAAAGCTGGTCGCAAGCAAGGGCCTTGCGCCGGGACTGTTTGACGGTACGCAAAAGAAACAGGTTTTATCACCGGCAACAGCAGAAAGGCTCAAAGCAATGATGCGCAATAACGTAATAAAGAATTACGGTGAAAATAATTTTAAGGGCCTGGAGCTCTGCGCAAAATCAGGCACCGCCGAAGTGGGCCAGGGGAAGGAGCCCCATTCCTGGTTTGTGGGCTTCCTGGACCGGGAGGATTATCCGCTGGCTTTTGTTGTAGTAATCGAAAACGGCGGGTCGGGCAGCAAGGCCGCCGGTTCGGTGGCGGCGAAGGTCTTGAAGGCGGCGGTGAAATGAAGGGCAAACTATCAGATAAAGTCCGTTCCGGCCTTCCGGCGCTGTATCATCGAAACTTCAGGCTATTCTGGTTCGGTCAGTGCATCTCGCTGATCGGGACATGGATGCAGAGCATCGGGCAGGCGTGGCTGGTTCTGGAATTGACCCATTCGGCTTTGAAGCTGAGCATCGTTACGGCGATGCAGTTTCTGCCGGTGATGATCTTTTCCCTTTACGCGGGCACTCTGATCGACCGGTTTCCGAAGCGCAAGACGCTGATCTGCACTCAGTCCTGTCTTGGGGTTTTGGCAACGATTCTGGCGACCATTACTTTTTTTCACGTTGTACAATATTGGCATATTCTGATCCTCGCCCTGCTTCTGGGCACTGTGAACACCATCGATACGCCGACAAGGCAATCCTTTGTCATTGAGTTGGTCGGCAAAGAGGATCTGCCCAATGCCATCGCTTTAAACTCCAGCGTTTTTAATTTAGGCAGGATCGTGGGGCCCGCCATCGCGGGTCTTTTGATCGGATTGATCGGGATCGCCCCCTGCTTTTATCTGAACGCGGCCAGCTTTATCGCCGTGATCGCGAACCTGTGGATGATCCGCGTGCCGGCTAAGGTATTTCGGAAGCAGGAGCGGATTTCTCTGAAATGTATCTGGCTGGATGTACGCGAAGGCCTGAGCTATATCAATGAGAAAGAAATCATCAAACAGCCGCTGATCCTTCTCGCTTTCATCAGCACCTTTGTCATGAATTTCAATATTCTGATTCCGGTGTTTGCCCGTCAGGAGTTAAACCAGAACGCCACGGGATACGGACTGCTGATGACCAGCATGGGGATCGGTTCGTTTCTGGGATCCCTGACTTTGGTCGCAAGGAACAGGCGAATTCCAATCCTGAGATATCTCGCCGGAGGAGCTTTCGCGATGTCTGGGTTTTTGGTGATTCTGGCGTTTGAAAGGAATATCCGCCTTTCCGGCATCACCCTGTTGATCATCGGATTCAGCACCATAATACATACCAATCTGGTCAATACGACAGTCCAGCTCCATTCCTCAGATGAAATGCGGTGCCGGGTCATGAGCGTTTTTTCGCTGGTATTCGGCGGGGTGACGCCCATTGGAGCCCTGTACGCAGGACAGACAACAGAGCTGATAGGAGCCCAGGGATGCATGGTCATCAGCGGCGCCATCGGGTTCCTCGCGGCAGGTTATTTTGTGTTTGCGATACGGAGGAAGCGCGGGGCCGCAAGGAGATAGCCGGTGACAGCGGGGAAATAAGGATTTACATATGACAGGCGGAATGAAGATTTACATAAGGAGAAAAGACATAATGAAAGACTCGAAAAATCAGGCTGTTTTGTACATGATGCTATGCGCGGTTCTTTGGAGTACGGCGGGGATTCTGATTAAATTCCTGCCATGGAATCCGTTGGTAATCGCCGGATTCCGGAGCTTGATCTCCGCCGGCATCTATCTTTTATATATGAGATATGAAAAGGCTAAGTTTAAGTGGAACAGAGATTCCGTAACGGGTGGACTGGCTCTGATGGGGACCTTCATTTTTTTTGTCGCGGCGAATAAGTTTACCACCTCGGCCAATGCCATCGTGCTTCAGTATTCTGCGCCGATTTTTATCCTGATCCTGTCTGCGGTGGTCTATCGTCAGAAGTTTCGGATGGGAGACGTCCTGACGGTTGCGGTCACGTCGGCAGGCATTTCGCTGTTTTTCCTGGACAAGCTTTCCGGCGGCTATCTGATGGGCAACCTGTTCGGACTGGCCGCGGGGGTATCCTTTGCGTCCATGTTTGTCGTGACGGGACATGCGGATGATGATTCCCGCGCCAGCGGTATCCTGCTGGGCCATGTCTTTACGGCCATCGTGGGGATTCCCTTCGCATTCTTTTCACCCACCCCTGTTACGCTTTCCACGGTCGCCGTCATCGTCGCCATGGGCGTCTTCCAGTTGGGAATCCCATACATTTTATACGGCATCGCCGTGCGGCGGTGCTCCCCTCTTGCATGCTCTCTGATCACCGTCATCGAACCCCTTCTCAATCCGCTCTGGGTATTCCTGTTTAACGGAGAAGCTCCGGGGTTTTTTGCCCTGATCGGCGGAGTGGTCGTAATCAGCGCGGTAGCCGCCTGGTCGGTCTGGAGCGGGAAGAAGGAAAGGGAGGCGGCTCAAAAAAGCTAAGTTTAGGCCACTGTATCGATAGATTGTTGA
>DLFX01000174.1 GCA_002482405.1 Firmicutes bacterium UBA7709
GCACGATCTGCGCCACGCAAAAATAAGGAGCCATTCCACAGGCCACCCCCAGGGTCGCAAACATAAGGGAGGCGATATAGCCGCCCTTGTGGGGAGAGGCAAACTGCCATAACCACGAAATGGTTTCTCTCGGTTGTTGATTCATTTTTGATTCCTCCTTGCAAAAATATGATAACTGTAAAGTGCTCCTAGTTAGTTGTCGCTAACCACTTAATAAAATATTAGGGCCGATCTATCCCCGGGCCAAGGCCATTCCGGCCCCAGCCAGGGTCATTTCAGCCCTAAAACGGTATCCCAGCCTGCGCTGTAAAATTTATTCAGGGTACGGATGTATTGCACCGCCCTCTCTTCAGGCATATCGTGGGCCACGGTTTCAAAAATGCCGTAGTAAAAAGCGCTGGTCAGAATATGGCTCATGTCGTCGTCCAGCAGAGGTATGTGTTTTCCTAAACCGCGCAGGGCTTCTATAAAGCGGCGGGTATGCTCGATTTCTATTTCGATCAGGCTGTCGATATAGTGCTCGTATTCAGTGCCGGAAGAACAGCACACCACCAGCTTGAACGCGTCAAAATGAAGGTATACATAGCTTATAAGCTCCTCCAATGCCCGGCTGGTATAGCCATGCAGCTGCTTCTCCTTATATTCGGCCGGAAACGCGTCAAACTCGCGCTGCACCGAAAGGTACCAGTCCCGCAGATGGATGGCCGGCTCCGAAACGAGTGCGCTGAACAGAGCGGCCTTATCGGGATAGTAGCCGTAGATTGCCCCCGTGGTGACTCCTGCTTGCCGGGCAATGCTGCGCAGCGAAGCGTTTTTGTACCCCTTTTGCAAAAACTCCGCCTTGCCGGCTTCCAAAAGGCGATTTTGAGTGGATTCCTCTGTCATTTATGCTCCCTTTCCGCGATGCGGCACCGTGATATGGCGCTGCGACNNCGATGTAACACTGTTATATAACGGCGTTACATAATTTATACCATATGTGCTCCGTTTTGTCAAACCCTTTGGTAATAAACCTGTAAGCGCGCAGATCGGTCTAATATGCTTTTTTATGCCGCATTTTATACGCCCGTTTATATTCGTACATTTTTTCGTCGGCGGCGCTTAACAGATCGTTTGCCTGCAGTACATTGTCCGGTCCCACTGCGATAACTCCGTAGCTTATGCTGCGCTCATAGAGGCCGCTGCTTCCGATCAGCCGGCTCCGAAGCGTTTCCATACGCTCCACCGCCGCTTCCGAACTCCAGTTTTCCACCAGGAGCATGAATTCGTCTCCGCCAATGCGGCATAAGACCGCTTCCGACGCAAATTCGCCCATTGCGGCAGATACGCCGACGATATACTGATCTCCCTCCATATGCCCATACCGGTCGTTTACAAATTTCAGGTTATCGATATCGATGAAGCACAGAATGAAGCGCCGCCCTTTGGAGATCCATTTGTTAAGAACCTCCATCCCATAGCGCCGGTTGTACAACTGGGTCAGAGTGTCAATATTCGCAATTTCCTGAAATCTCATCAACTGCTCCCGTTCAGCGCTGATATCCGTGAGCACGAAGGCAAGAGCATTACGCTTATTCCAGTGCAGGGGATGTATCGACACGGAATAGTGCCGCGCCGTACCGTTCTCCGCCAGCTCAAGCTCTGTCACGCATATTTCGCTCTTCCCCTGCATCGCTTCCGTCTGCCTCTTCATCCATCGGACCAGCTCTGTCTCACAGATTTCATCATCTGAAACACAGTCCGTCCGGCGGCTGAGAAACAATATTTCCGAGGTGTCCGCATCGGTCACGATGATCCGCTGCTCGAGCTGCCCTGCCAGCATTTCATACAAGCTTCTGTCCTGCATCATCGCGTGGATTTGATCCAGCAAAGCCAGCCGCTGTTGTCTAAGCTGTTCCGTCATGGTGTTGAACGCTTCGGAGAAATCCCCCATGAAATCTACCCGCTGCTGGTAATCCCCCTTGGCCACCTGCTGTGTCTGCCAGGTCAGGTGCTTCAGAGTCGCGTGAAGGGCTTTAAGAGGGGCAGCCATCTCATTGCCCGAAGGCGGCAGTTCAATATTCAGGTTGCCTTTTGCGATGGCTTTCGCCAACGCGGCATTCTCAGCGACACATTCAGAAAAATAGACAAGCTTTTCCCCAAACTCCCGAAACTCCTCCGGCAGCTTCTGTAAATCCAAAACGGCATGATCAGGATCATGGATCACATGATCCAAATAGTCCTGCAAAAGCCCTGCAACGAAGTCCATAGATACTTCATCTCTTCCCATGATAACACCCGTTATTTCTTTATTCCGCGGAACCGGCACACTCTGTCGCCGTTCGCCCAGCAATCGATCTCTCTCACAATATACGGATCTCCGGTATAAGCCTCAAGAATTCCGGAAATAAAGCCTTCATCGTAATAGCAGACAGTTTCATTGGTGATTGGAATCCCGCTGCAGTCCAGGTCTTCCGCCACGGTGAGCACGATCTCCCCGGTGGCCTCCTCGAAGCTCTCCATGCGCAGAATGCCGATTTTTAATTCCTTCAGTATCTTCTGGAGGTTTGCCACAAAGGTGTCGAATGAAACCTGTAAATCTAAAATATGCTTTGCAAACTCCGTACCGGCCAGATATCCGGCCTTGCGAAAGTATTTGTTTGCCGCTTCGTCGCCATGGTCCCTGCTCAGCACATCCAGCATGGTGTATTGCATCAGGCGGTATACGAGCACCGGCATCTCTCCTCCCAGGTCTCCGCGGCCTGTTTCGATATCTCCCAGGCTTTCCCAGGTAAAGGTGTTGTGGCTATTCACTTGTTTTGTGTCTGTCATGGTAAATCCTCTTTCGATAAGGTTCTTTCTTCGCCCGCGATAATTTGGATAAAGAGCTCCGCCGCCTGCGGATCGAACTGTCTGCCCGCATTCCTTTCGATCTCCAGAACGGCTTCGCCGGCGGTCACCGCCTTCCGGTATACGCGGTCGTTTGTCATGGCGTCATAGGCGTCCGCTACGGACAGTATCCG
>DLFX01000274.1:0-8688 GCA_002482405.1 Firmicutes bacterium UBA7709
TGTCGATAACTTAAAATTTTCCCAGGAGGCCGTGAAAAAGGGAATCGAGGCGCTGAAAAAGGGCGCGGTGATCGTCACCGACACCCAGATGGCCAGGGCGGGGATCAATAAGGGAGTACTGGAGGCTCTGGGAGGCGAAGCCTTCTGCTTCATGGCCGATGAGGATGTGGCCGAGGCGGCAAAAGCAGGCGGAACGACCCGGGCAACCGCCAGCATGGACAAAGCAGCGGCTTTGGACAGACCCGTCATCTTTGCCATCGGAAACGCGCCGACGGCCCTGGTGCGGATCTATGAACTGATTACGGAAGGCCGTTTAAAGCCGGAGCTGATCATCGGCGTTCCCGTGGGCTTTGTCAACGTGGTGGAATCCAAAGAGCTCATCATGGAGCTTGACGTTCCCTACATCGTAGCCCGGGGCAGAAAAGGCGGGAGCAACGTCGCCGCGGCCATATGCAACGCGATGTTGTACCAGTGCAGGCCAGAGCGAAAATAACCTGTGTGCTCCGAACAGCAGGTTCGCCTCCGGAGCACGCGATGATGAAAGAGGTTTCCCATGAAGATTGCTTTGATTTCCTTTACCGGAGCGGGAGCAAAGACATGCCATATAATAGAAGAGGGGCTCAAATCGAGGTGCCATGACTGCAGCGCGTCCGGGAAAGCTCCCTTTGCCGCCGAGGCGGGGATAAAACCGCTGAACTGCAGTCTCGATCAGTGGGCCGCCGGCGCTTTTTCCGAGGCCGGAGGGCTGGTCTTTGTGGGAGCGACAGGCATCGCGGTGCGGGCCATCGCGCCCTATCTCAGGGATAAAACTGTCGATCCCGCCGTCGTAGTCGTGGATGAGCGGGGAAAATACGCGATTTCGCTGCTGTCGGGCCATCTTGGAGGGGCCAACGATCTTGCGGGCGAGATCGCCGGACTCATTGGGGCCGAAGCGGTGATCACGACGGCTACGGATATCAATCATCGGTTTGCCGTAGACGGCTGGGCGAAGAAGAACCGCCTCCAAATCGGCGATATGGCTATGGCAAAGGAAATTTCCGCCGCCATTCTCAGGGGAGAGACCGTGGGCGTATCCAGCGATGAGCCCATCGAAGGGGAACTGCCGGAGCAGCTTTCGGCGGAGTCCGGCTTGAAGGTCGGCTTTCGAATCTCCATCTATGAAGGGGACGGACCCTTTGAACAGACCCTGCACCTCATTCCCCGGACAGTGACTGTGGGGATCGGCTGCAGAAAAGGGGCTTCTCCCCAGGCGGTGGAGGAGCTGTTTGAAAAGGTGATGAAGGAGCATGGAATTTCCATAAAGTCCGTCGAGAGGATATGCTCCATCGATATAAAAAAGGAGGAGCCCGCTTTAAAGCGGCTTGCGGAAAAGCTGGGAGTGCCTCTGGAGGTCTTTTCCGCCGGGGAACTTAATCAGGCGGAGGGTGATTTTACCTCTTCCGAATTCGTGAACCGGATCACCGGAGTGGACAATGTATGTGAAAGAGCGGCGGTGCTGGGAAGCCGGGGGGAGCTGATCGTAAGAAAAGAGGCCCTGAACGGAGTCACCGTGGCAATGGCCGCCAGAACTGAAACAGGAGGGTATAAATGGAGACATCAATGAGGCCGAGGAGGCTGAGAATGGACAGCAGGACCAGAGAACTGGTCAGAGAGACGAGGATCGGAAAGAAGTCTCTGATTTATCCGATCTTTGTAGAGGAAGGAAAGGGGATCGTTACGGAGATCGAGGCGATGCCGGGACAGAAGCGATACAGCCCGGATACATTGGCCTACGGGCTGGAAGAAGCCGCGAAAGCCGGCGTTATGAACATCATGTTCTTCGGGATCCCTCAGCATAAGGATGAAATGGGAAGCCAGGCCTACGCGGAGGACGGGATCGTTCAGCAGGCATTCCGGACTGCNNACGTCTGCATGTGCGAATACACCTCTCACGGCCATTGCGGGATCATCAAGGGAGACAGCGTCGACAACGATAAGACCTTGCCCCTCCTGGCAAAGACCGCCCTGTCCCAGGTGATAGCCGGGGCGGATATGGTTGCTCCGTCGGATATGATGGACGGACGGGTAAGGGCCATCCGGGAAGAGCTGGACGCGGCGGGGTATATCGATACTCCAATCATGTCCTACGCCGCCAAATACGCGTCGGCGTTTTACGGTCCCTTCCGGGAAGCGGCGGGCTCCGGCAATTTTAAGGGCAACAGGAAAACCTACCAGATGGATTTTCATAATCGAAAGGAAGCCATGAAGGAAGTCTTTCTCGATTTGGAAGAAGGCGCCGATCTCATCATGGTGAAGCCGGCCCTTTCCTATCTGGATATCATTCGCGAGGTATCCGAAAGCATAGACGCTCCCACAGCAGCCTACAGCGTCAGCGGGGAATACGCCATGATCAAGGCCGCGGCGAAAGCGGGAATGGTGGATGAAGAGGCCATCGTCGCCGAAACCACCGTCAGCATTTACCGGGCGGGGGCGGATATCCTGATCACGTATTTTGCAAAAGAAATCGCCAGGATGATCGACGAAGGCCGGATCGGATAGAGGGTAAAAGGTAAACAGGATGAACAGGTGAAGGGAGAATAAGAGAATGGGCAACGATGCTGTTAAATCAAAACAACTATTCGAAGAAGCGCAAAAATACATCCCCGGAGGTGTGAACAGCCC
Organism: Firmicutes bacterium UBA7709; assembly: GCA_002482405.1. Next base: position 2,662 of record DLFX01000274.1, read on the forward strand.
TGCCAGGGCATTTCAGGCGGTGTCTGAGACGCCGAGATTTATCGAAAAGGCCGACGGCGCGTATATCTATGATGCCGACGGCAACCAATATATCGACTATATTGGTTCCTGGGGGCCGATGATCCTCGGAAACAACAATCCCGTCGTCTTAAAGGCGGTGAGAGAGGCTATCGAAAAGGGCCTGAGCTACGGCGCCGCCACGGAAGCGGAAGTGGCGATGGCAAAGCTCGTCTGTGAGCTGGTGCCCTCTGTGGAAATGGTCAGGATGGTGAATTCCGGGACGGAGGCCACCATGAGCGCGCTGCGCGCGGCCAGGGGATTCACGGGAAGAAACAAGATCATCAAATTTGAGGGCTGTTATCACGGTCACTGCGATTCCCTCCTGGTCAAAGCGGGCTCCGGCCTTATGAACAGCGGCATTCCCGACAGCGCGGGTGTGCCCGCAGGCTGTGCCGAGGATACGCTTACGGCAACATATAACAACTTTGACAGCGTGGAAAAGCTCTTTGACGAGAACAAGGGCGAAATCGCCGCCCTGATCATCGAGCCCATTGCGGCAAACATGGGAGTCGTGTTGCCCGATCCCGGATTTTTGAAAAAGATCAGGGAAATCTGCGACGCCAACGGAACCGTTTTGATCGCCGACGAAGTCATTACAGGCTTTCGGATGGGTATCGACGGAGCCCAGGGCCTTTTGGGGCTGAAGCCGGACCTGTCCACCTTCGGAAAGATCATCGGCGGCGGCATGCCCGTGGGAGCCTACGGCGGAAGGAAGGAAATCATGGAGATGGTGGCGCCTCTTGGCCCTGTCTATCAGGCGGGGACCCTGAGCGGAAATCCTGTCGCCATGGCGGCGGGCATCGCGCAGCTTACGGAGCTGAAGAACCATCCGGAAGTCTATACCCATATCAATGCTCTGGGAAAAATGCTCTGCGACGGCCTGAGGGAGATCGCCGCCGCGGCGAAAGCGGACTGCGTCGTGAACCACATCGGTTCCATCGGTTCCATGTTCTTCACCAGGGAGCCGGTCACGGATTATGCGTCCGCGAAGAAATCCGACACGAAAGCCTATGCGGATTATTTCCGGCACATGCTGAACGGCGGCGTTTACTTTGCGCCGGCCCAGTTTGAGGCCATGTTCGTGTCAAACGCCCACAGCGAGAAGAATATCAGAGATACCCTGGACTGTGCGGCCGGGTTCTTTGGAGTATAGGAACAAAAATATAGCCGTTTGGATTGTGGAGTGTGCTGATGAAAAAGATTTATCTCGTGGGCATCGGAATGGGCAATGCCGAAACCCTGACGGAACAGGGACGAAAGGCAGTGGAGGAAAGCGAACTGCTGATTGGCGCGGAACGGATGGTAAAATCCTTTCCGAACTATCAGGGCGACGTCTGTTATGCCATTTCACCGGAGAAGATCATGGATGCGATTTTAGAGCATCCGTCCTGCCGTCGCGTGGCGGTGGTCTTTTCCGGCGACGTGGGCTTTTTCAGCGGAGCGAAAAAGCTGAATCAGGTCATCGAGGAGCGAAAAGCAGGGATCGAAAATGAACGGACCACAGGGGACAGGGCGGATGCCGAAAACCTCTGGAGGGATTATGAGACGGAGTTCATTCCGGGAATCAGCTCTCTTCAATATCTCGCTTCAAAGCTGAAACTTCCCTGGGAGGACGCAAAGATCGTAAGCCTTCATGGCAGAGAAGATAACGTGATGGGAGCCGTTTGGAACAACGGCAAGGTGTTTTTCCTGACCGGCGGAGACTACACCGTCGGGAGGGTATGCCGGATCCTTTCGGAAAACGGCTTAAAGGAAGCCGTGATTCACGTGGGAGAACGGCTTTCTTACCCCGACGAGCGGGTACTGACGGGAACGGCGGGCACCCTGGCCGGGGAGGAATTCGATTCCCTGGCGGTGATGCTGGTGGAAAATGAAAAGCTCATTCCGAGGACCGTAAGCACTCACGGAATCAGCGACGAGCTGTTTTTAAGGGGGCAGGTGCCCATGACGAAAAGCGAGATCCGCAGCGTCTCTTTATCAAAGCTTCGGCTCAGACCGGGAGACGTGGTCTATGACATCGGCGCGGGGACCGGTTCGGTATCGGTGGAGTTGGCCCTGCAGGCGTATAAGGGCAGCGTCTATGCCGTGGAATGCAACGAGGAGGCGCTGGAATTGATCCGGTGGAATGCGGAACAATTCGAGGCGTGGAACCTAAAGGTCATAGCGGGGAAGGCACCGGAGGCGCTGATAGGCCTGCCGGCCCCGGACTGCGCCTTTATCGGCGGTTCCAAGGGGAATCTGGCGGAGATACTGGAGCTGCTGATCGGCAAAAACCCGGGGATCCGGGTGGTGGTAAACGCAGTCACCCTGGAGACGCTGGCCGAGGCTGTCGGCCAGTTCCAGAGGCTGGGCTTCCGGGATATCGACATCGTTCAGATCTTTGCGGCTCGCGGAAAGGCCGCAGGAAACTATCACATGATGCAGGGACAGAACCCCGTATTTATCATCAGCGGAGAAATGAGGGGGCAGTCCCGGCAGAACCTTTGAGCCGCGATGGTCATATTATACGGAGTTTACGGAATATATATTGAGAAACGGAGGGTAACATGGAACAGAGAAAGATTCCCAGGGTCATGATTGCGGCGTCGGGAAGCGGAAGCGGCAAAACAACCGTTACCTGCGGCTTGCTTCAGGCGTTTCTGGACCGTGGCAAAAAGCCCGCGTCCTTTAAATGCGGCCCCGACTATATTGACCCGATGTTTCACTCCGAGGTATTGGGGATCAAATCAAGAAATCTGGATTTATTTTTTACCGATGAAAACACCACGAATTACCTGTTGAGCAAAAACGCCGGAGCCGCAGATCTGGCGGTTCTGGAAGGAGTTATGGGATATTATGACGGGCTGGCGGGGAAGTCCGTGGACTGCAGTTCCTATGACCTGGCCCGGAAAACCCGAACCCCCGTCATCCTGGTGGTGGACTGCAAGGGAATGTCGGTATCCGTCACCGCCTTGACCAAGGGCTTTCTGGAGCTGCGCAGGGATCACGGCATCAGAGGCGTGATCCTCAACCGGATTCCGCCGATGCTCTATCAGGATATCAAAGGATTGATTGAAGAAGAGCTTTCCCTGGAGGTTTTGGGATATCTGCCGGTCATGACCGATTGCCAATTGGAGAGCAGACACCTGGGCCTTGTGACGGCAAAGGAGGTCGGCAACCTCAAGGAGATATTGGAGAAGCTCGCGGCACAGATGGAGGCTTCCGTGGATCTGGAGCGGATCCTTGCAATTGCGGAGGAGGCTCCTGCAATGGATCACCGGATCCCCGGCGATATAGAAAAAATTGTGCGGCACATGAATCCCCCGGATCATGAAGATCCAGCAGATTTGCGGAATTTCCCGGTGAAAATCGCCGTGGCCATGGACCGGGCGTTCTGTTTTTACTATCAGGATAATCTGGAACTGCTGGAGGAGATGGGCGCGGAGCTCGTGCCTTTCAGCCCCTTGGAGGACACGGAACTGCCCGGGGGCATCCGGGGCCTGATCCTGGGCGGAGGATATCCGGAGCTCTATCTGGATCGGCTGTCAGAGAATAAAACCATGCTTGAGAGCGTCAAAAAGGCGATTGAAGGAGAGCTCCCCTGCATCGCGGAATGCGGCGGGTTTATGTACCTCCATCAGTGGGTGAAAGACAGAGACGGCGCGCGGTTTCCAATGGCGGGCGTCGTGGAAGGGGAAAGCTTTCCGACCCAGAGGCTGACCCGGTTTGGTTATATCAGCCTGACCGCGCTGGGGGATAATCTGCTGTGCAAAAAAGGGGCAGAACTGAAGGGCCATGAGTTTCACTACTGGGACAGCACCAACCCGGGAGACGGATTCCACGCCCGGAAGCCTCTTCGGAAAACCGGCTGGGACTGCGTCGTCACGGCGGGAAACCTGTGGGCGGGCTATCCCCATATTCATTTCTACTCGAATATCGAGGCGGCGGCCCAATTTTTAACGAAAGCAAGAGGAACAGAAGGAAATGAACGAAAGGGAATTGTTTGAACGGATCGCTGCAATAGAGGATTTGGACCGGGAGGCCATGGAAGCCGCAAGAAAGAGAGAGGATTCTCTGGCAAAACCGCCGGGGAGCCTGGGCCGTCTGGAGGAGATCGCGGTACAGCTTTCCGGAATCACCGGCAATTTACATAACAGCGCCGATAAATCCTGCGTGGTCATCATGTGCTCCGACAACGGCGTTGTGGCAGAGGGCGTCTCCTCTGCCCCCCAGTCTGTCACTCTGGCTCAGACCATCAACTTTACCAGAAGGCTGACGGGAGTCGGCACTCTGGCAAAATATTTTGACGTGGATCTGCTTGTGGTGGACATGGGGATCAACGCGGATCTGCCGAAGGACCTCCTTGCGGAAGAAGCGCTGGAAGGGTCGGGGACAGAGCTTCGGGTCACGGGCAAAATCGTGGACCGGAAGATGAGAAAGGGCACCGGCAACCTGGCAAAGGAGCCGGCCATGACCCGGGAAGAGGCCGTAAAGGCCATAGGCGTCGGGATCGAAATGGCGCGTGAGATTAAAAAAGCGGGTTATACTATCTTTGGAGTCGGTGAAATGGGGATTGGAAACACGACGACGAGCTCCGCGGTCCTCTCTGCGCTGACGGGGCGCTCTGCGCTGGAGACGGCGGGAAAGGGCGGCGGGATCACCGATGAGAGCTTTGCCCGCAAGAAGGAGATCATTGACAGCGCTGTCGAAAAATACGGATTCCGGGATCAGGCCGACCCTGACGTCATCGATGTTCTGGCAAAGGTGGGGGGCTTTGATGTGGCGGCGATGACGGGAGCGTTTCTGGGCGCGGCGGCCTGTAGGCTGCCGGTGGTCATCGACGGCTTCATTTCAGTGGTTGCCGCTTTGACCGCGGTAAGGCTCGCGCCGAAGGCAAAGGGGTATATGATCTCGTCCCACGCATCGAAGGAGCAGGGGTACGGCCACGCGCTCAGCGCGCTGGGCCTGTCCCCCATGCTGAATCTGGACCTGCGCCTGGGAGAAGGAAGCGGATGTCCTCTCGCCTTTCAGATCATCAGGGGCGCCTGCGCCGTCATGAATCATATGGCCACCTTCGCAGAGGCGGAAATCGATGACGAGTATCTGGAAGAGATAAGGAAGCTGGACTTTTGACATTCTGTTAACCGCGGGTAGGGACTCCGAGGCGTCCCGGCCCAAAACGGTTTTTGAGAGGGGAAGGAGAATAACAATGGGGAAGATTGTAAACGCATATATCATGCCTCATCCCCCGGTCATCGTGCCGGGAATAGGACGCGGCAGGGAACGGAACGCGGCCCGCACGATAGAAGCGATGAGGCGGGCGGCGCGGGAAATCGCAAAGGACAGACCGACCACCATCGTTTTGTCGACACCTCATGCGCCGTGTTTCAGCGACTATGTTTATGTCGAGGATTCCGAGCGCATCGAGGGGGATTTCGAGGCCTTCGGACATCCCGAGATCGGTTTTTCGGGGGAAAACAACCGGGACCTCGCCGCCTTGATCGTCGCTAAAGCGGGGCGCGCCGGAATCGGCGCGGGAGGGCTCAACGGGTCTCAAAAGAAACAGTATGGCATCAGCGACCGGCTTGACCACGGAGCGCTGGTGCCCCTTTGCTTTATTGCCAGGGAATTGGAGGAATTTCGTCTCGTGGTGGTCTCGACGCCGTTTCTTCCCTTTCAGACCCTCTACGATTTCGGAGGGTGCGTCCGGGAAGCGGTCCGTGAATCCGATGAGCGCGTGGTCTATCTGGCCAGCGCGGACCTGTCCCACCGGCTTACCCGGGATGCGCCGGCGGGTTATCATCCCCTGGGCCGGGAGTACGACGAATATCTGGTGGATAAAGTGTGCCTCGCCGACGCCGAAACGCTTCTGAAGACAGACGAGAGCTTTCTTGAGAAGGCGGGGGAATGCGGAACCCGTTCCATCATCATGATGTTCGGAGCCCTTCACGACAGGAAATTGAAACCCGAAATATATTCCTATGAAGG
>DLFX01000274.1:8721-8905 GCA_002482405.1 Firmicutes bacterium UBA7709
CCGGCTCCCGCGCTGACACAGGCGCCGGTGGAGCCGGAGCCGGCAGGGATGCAAGGGGCGAGACCGATAGGTGGGAAAATGTGGAAGATGAAACGGACCCGGTCGATGAGGCCGACGGGGAAGAGGCGGAAAGCGACTATGTGCGCCTTGCCCGGGAAACCCTGGAAACCTATGTTCAGGAGGG
>DLFX01000373.1:0-3306 GCA_002482405.1 Firmicutes bacterium UBA7709
TGATGAAATAAATCCTGGCATATGGTATAATTTGTTAATGATTTCAACGGAAAAACAGGAGGGGTCATTATGAAATTTGAAGGATTGATCATCGGGATCGCCGCCTTTCTGATCATTGGGGGGTTCCATCCCATCGTAATCAAATGCGAATATTATTTTTCGGAAAAAATTTGGCCGGTATTTTTAGCGGCAGGAATTGCGGCTTTAGCATTGTCATGCTTTCCGCAGCAGACCATTATTTCAGCGATTCTCGCAATTTTAGGCTGCACCTGTCTCTGGTCGATTATCGAGCTGAAGGAACAGACGAGACGTGTGGAAAAGGGCTGGTTTCCTGAAAATCCAAGGCGCGCATCCCGCCGGTCCAAGGAGGACAGAGAAGAGATATGAGATATTATTGGAGCGATTTCCAGAGGGAGAGAAAGAGGGGATAAAGAATGGCAAAATTATATTACCAGGGGCACGGGAGTTATCGAATTACTACAGGCGACGGCCGCGTAATTTATGTTGATCCGTATGTGGGAGGCGGTTACGACCTGCCTGCTGATCTCATCCTGGTGACCCATCAGCACGGCGACCACAACAGGATCGAGCTCGCCGCCAGAAAGCCGGACTGTCGGATCATTACCAACAGAGAAGCTCTCGCCGGCGGGAAATATCAGTCTTTTTCCATCGATGGGATTGAGATTGAAGCGGTGGAAGCGCAAAACCTGAACCACGATCCCAAGGAATGCGTGGGATTTATCATTACGGCAGACGGCATTGTGATATATGCGTCCGGAGATACGTCAAAAACGAAACAGATGGAGACTTTTGCGGCAAGAAAGTTCGATTACGCGCTGTTCCCCTGCGATGGAATATACAACATGGATCTGAAAGAAGCCGCGGAGTGTGCGCGTTTGGTCGGCGCCAGACATAACATTCCGGTACACATGAAGCCCGGCGCGCTGTTTGACCGCAAGCGCGCCGAAAAATGGGACGCCCCCAACCGGCTGATCCTTGAGCCGGGAGAAGAAATTCAACTTTAAAATCAAAAGAAAGAAAAGGGAAGCAAGCCGACATGCGTCAGCTTGCTTTTTTCATTAGCAATAAGCAGGGGAGATTCATATTATGTTAAGGAACGGGCTTTAGAATTTGCTGATTATTGTCTATTAGCCAATAAAATAGGAGATTTTGATCATGTATAACAATAACGATATATGTGGCAGATGCGCTTACCGTTGCCATACGGATTTTTGCAGATGCTGTCCTTGGTTCATTTGTCCGCCCGGCCCTCCAGGCCCTCCAGGGCCAATTGGACCGCAGGGGCCGACAGGGCCCGCAGGACCAACCGGAGCGACTGGACCTCAGGGACCCGCAGGACCAACCGGGCCGGTTATATTAAGAAAACTGCACATGCCTTTTCTCATAGGACAATCTGAAAAACGCATATAGATAATCATGCCCGAATGAAGGGGGGACTTCATGATTATGGTTACGGTACAGCGATTAGACGCAATGCGAAGCGTTGATATCCGGTCAATCGACAAAGACACGCTCATGGATGTGCAGGGCCTCCAATTCGATAACAGCCTTTCCAAGGGGGAGCGTATAGAACAAATTATTGAAAGGACGAAAAATCCTTACTGCTTCCGCTACGGTGATTTAGGCGTTAAGGTAGAATTTACCGAAGAAGGCCCGGGCCTTGGCGATCTGCTGACAGACTTCTTTCTTCGCAAGAAAAGCGGTCTGTAACCTCAGGGAGGGAGACACATGGCAAGGCCGAAGGCACGATATGAAATCATGCCGAAAACGGGCAAAAGCAGAACCTGGTATGTAGGATTTTACATCAGGCTGTCCCGGGAGGACGCACGGGGCAGCGACGAATCCGAGAGCGTCCAGAATCAGCGGCTTATTCTGACAGACTGGCTCAACAATCAATTTGACGATGATAAATACATATTGGCAGATGAATTCGTCGATGACGGCGTAAGCGGCACCACCGATGATGAGCGCCCGGAATTTCAAAGGCTGCTTCGATTCATCGAGGCAGGAAAGATAAATTGCGTCGTCGTTAAGAATCTGGCCCGCAGTTTTAGAAATCACGCCGATCAGGGCTACTATCTGGAGGATTGGTTTGTTATTCATCAGGTGCGGTTCGTGTCGCTGTATCAGCAGCCGGTGGACACCTATAGAGATCCCCGCGGCGCAACGAATATCGGCGTTCCCGTCCAGGGCGTTCTGAACGAAAGCCACGCAAAGGACACGTCGGAAAACGTGAGAAAGACGTTTGATAAAAAACGGGAAAAGGGCTTGCATATAGGCTCCTTCGCTGCCTACGGATATAAAAAGGACCCGGAGAATAAAAATGCGCTGGTGATCGACGAGGAAGCCTCCGAAGTCGTCCGGGATATTTTTGCATGGTTTTTGGACGGAATGAGCAAAAGCGCCATTGTGCGGACGCTGAACGGGCGTGGTGTGCTATGTCCTTCACTGTATAAGCAGAGCAAGGGCATGAAGTACAAAAATCCTCACGCCGGNNCAATCACAGAAATGTTGAAAAACCGCCTTTATACCGGAGATATGGTGCAGGGCCGTTATCGAGTACGGAGCTACAAAATCCATATTCAGGACATCGTCCCCGAAGACGAATGGTTTATCGTTGAAAATACCCATGATCCTATCATAGACCGGGAGCGGTTTGCAAAGGCGCAGGAGCTTTTAAAGCGCGATACGCGGGTAGCCCCCGGGAAAAAGCAGCTCTATCTGTTTTCGGGGTTCCTGCGGTGCGCCGATTGCGGCAGATCCATGTGCAGAAGCGAGGTCAAGGGCAAAGTATACTACTTTTGCCGGACCTACAAGGAGCAATCAAAAGCTGCCTGCACGAAGCACTCCATCAGGCATAACCTTCTGGAAGCAGCGGTTTTGTCCGTTCTTCAACAGCAGGTGTATATAGCTGACGCCTATGATGAGGTTATTTCGCGCGTCGATCAGGCCCCTCCCAGAAAGAGTCGGTCAAACAGGCTGGACGGCTTGATAGCCGCAAAGGAAAGGGAGCTTGCCAAAGTCACGCGCTACAAGCAATCGCTTTATCAGGACTGGAAGGACGGAAACCTTTCGCGCAAAGACTACCGCCAGATGTATGAGAACTATGAGCGGCAGATTCAGGACATCAACGCCGCTATGGGAAATCTGATGGCGGAGCAGGCGGAGCTTGAAAAGGACGCGGATGATGAAACCCCATCTTTGACAGCTTACAGAAAGAATGAAAACATCGACGAACTGACACGGGACATTTTGATTGAGCTGGTTGACCACATCAAGGTCTTT
>DLFX01000373.1:3317-3503 GCA_002482405.1 Firmicutes bacterium UBA7709
AGCATCAGCGTCAAACTGAAGCACCGCGACGAGTTGAAGTACGGTGACGAGTTGAAGCAGGGTGACGAGATGCACCGGATTCAGAGTACTCCTTCGTTCACAACAATTCCGCCCTGCGAATAGAATGAAACAACAGTTTTTATCTAATTTGCTTGGAGGTATACAAAGACATGAAGGTGGTTTTGC
>DLFX01000339.1 GCA_002482405.1 Firmicutes bacterium UBA7709
TCATGGATACAGTGAGAAAAAAACCAGGTATATTCATCACAGCTTCAATTTTCGCGATACTGATCATCAGCATGACCTCCTGCGGTAAGACAATTTCAAACGGCCTGATGGAGGGGGCGTCTCCGGGTACAAGCGCGTTGGTTCTTTATCATTATGACGGGGAAAAGGTTTCTTGTTCCTACCTTTATGATGGCAATGCGATAAGGGACATCTTGAACGAATTGGATGCCGTCAAGGCTGCCGAAGCTGAAAACTGGGACTTGAAGGACATAGACCAGCCAATCTATGGACTTGAGATTGGCACGACAGACGGTTCGGGTATGTATGCAGCCTGGTCTGACGGTTATTGGATTTCCCAGGACGGAGCAGCGTACCGCTTTGATTTTAATTTTGCGGATCTGGAGAAAAAATATCCTTGGTCTGACAGGCAGGAACTTTCCTCTTTCACCGATTTTCCCTGCGCCCGGTTTCTTACGCAGGATGAAAACGGTTGGAATGACAGGTTGCTGACACCTGCCGCGGAGCTGGAGCCGCCTGACGGTATTGCAATGACGCTGGAATCATGGGATAAAGATGCCGTAAAAGTAAACATCGANNGAACATTATGACCTTCAGGTGTTATTGAATGGTGTGTGGTATGAGGTTCCCGCCATGCCGGGCCATTGGGGATTTAATGATATCGGCTTGATTGTTCGAGCCGGTGAAAGGCAAAGCAAGACCTATCACTTAACGATGTACGGCGAACTGCCTAAAGGGACATATCGCATCGTGACCAGCGGTCTTTCTGCTGAAAATATATAGACTTCTCCTTCTCCTTCGCTGTTCCGCTCTGCTCTGCCGGAGGGCTTTAACCGCCGCACTTTACCAAATTTGATCGGTTAAATGAAAAACTAATTTCCNNCAGGCAACAGGAAGCTATGGCGCCTAGGCTGCTTGCAGCCGCCGAAGGGAATCATAGGGTTCCCTAGCGGAAGTGGCAACGCCATTTTTTTATGACAAAAAAAGAACAAATGGTTAAATGAAAAACTAATTTCCGGTAGCCAGAAATTACAGCAATATGCATGACTAACGTCAATAATATTGCTTAACAAACCTGATTTTTTACCGTATAATTGGTTTACCAGCACAGAAAAAACGGGGTTTTCTGCACAGCAAACAGGCAACTGTAATTAAGTGTGCGAGACTGAATTCCACTTGCCGCTGTGTAAGAGTAAATTCCGTTACAGTGAAAATCTGCCTGTGCTACACTAAATTTTTACCTGAGCAGCCGTGGCTTGAGTGCCACTTCATCGGGCGCTATTTCCTGAAGGGAAAGCACCTGGTGGAGACGGTTGTTCAAAAGGAGCAGGGACAGCTTGAATGGTGTACAGCCGTTGAGGCTGTCCCTTGCTTCGCTGTTGATGTGATTTATCATCAACGTGATGTCCTTCTGTATGTACTGATCAAAGGGTTTTCCCTTCGGAACCACCATGCGGATATATTCGTGATTCTTTTCGATTGCACCCTTCTGCCAGGAGCTGTGGGGGTTGCAGTAATAGATCCTTGTACGGATTTCTCCGTCTTCCGTATTTTCCAATGCGTACGGGTCCTGAAATTCGGGGCCGTTGTCTGTCAGAATCACCGGAAACAAGGATTGGAATACCTCAACGCCAAGCTTTTCCGTCAGATCATCGAAGATTTTCCTCACGTTTTCCTGAGTCTTGGACTCAAGAAGGAATGAGAGCATCAAGGAGCAATTCCGGAACATCATGGTAAGAAGCACCTTGCCGCCTTTGCGGCCTTCCACGGTATCCATTTCAGCTACTGCGACCGAGGGGTTCTCTTTCAGCAGTTTCTGGAAATCCTCATAGCTCCTGCCTTGCCGGAATGCCCGATTCATAATGCTGCTCTGGGTGGCCTTCTTCCGGGGCTTGTATCTTACCTTCCGCCTCAGATCGAGGTTCCGGGCAGTGAGCACGGACTTGCCAATGTAGGAGTACAGTGTTCTGCGAGAGCATTTGATCTCTTCGGAATGGTGATTGTAAATGTGAGCAATGGACTGGCCTTTTAATATCAGCGGGGAAACCAGCTCATCCAGTTCCTGTATGCCTAAAGGCGTCTGATTGATGCCTTCCCGGGATGACACCAGTTTTTCTCGGTATACATCGTCTGCATATTTGGCTGAATACACTTTTTTGTCAAGGAGACAGTTTACACGCTTGCCGCATCCATTGCAGACATAAGGCGCCTTTAAAAGCTTAGCGCATTGAGTCGGCTCATAATAGCGGCACCGGTCAATACACTTTCGGTCCGGCTCCCGGCAAACCTTGCACAAAGTGCCGCAATCCCTGAAGCATAGCCATCTGATCTGGCATTCACCTCTGTTCCTGCAGGGGACGGGGGAGAATGCATCCTTTGCTCTCTGTTTGATTTCCGAATTTCTGCGAATCTCTTTTGATATGGTGGTTGGATCCTTGCCGAGGCTTCCTGCTATATCAGTAAAGGAATGATTTGCAAGCAATCCTTTTTCAATTTCTATCCGCTGGGATAGGGTAAGATGTTTATGATCGCCTTTCGGTTTATTCATATATTCCTCTTTTCCCGCACAGGCAGGCAATCATCTGTACCTGCTATTGTACATGAAAGAGGGTGCAAAGGTAAATTCAACTGACACGGAATTTAATCCTGCAATGGGAATTTAACTTTTCATTTTAGGCCAAATTTGATCAATTCTTAGAAACTGTTGCATCAGAACAAATGTTCTGATATAGTGTGCTTATAGCTTGATTAATATGGAGGAGCGGCGGGAGAATAAGCATGAAGAGCAGAATCTATATTTCAATTGATTTAAAATCCTTCTATGCTTCGGTAGAGTGCATGGAACGGGGGCTTGATCCGCTGACAACGAACCTTGTCGTCGCAGATGCAAGCCGAACCGAAAAAACCATCTGTCTCGCCGTCTCGCCCTCCCTGAGAGCATACGGCATCCCCGGCAGGGCGAGATTGTTTGAGGTCGTGCAGAAGGTCAGGGAAGTAAATGCGGCACGGCTGCGCAAAGCCCCGGGGCGGGCCTTTTCCGGCGCGTCCTTCAGCGACACGGAATTGAAATCCTTACCGGGCATCTCTCTGGATTATATCGTTGCTCCGCCGAGGATGGCATATTATATAGAGTACAGTACGCGAATTTACGATATCTATTTGAAGTACATTGCGCCCGAAGATATCCATGTCTACTCCATCGACGAGGTGTTCATTGACGCCACCGATTATCTGAACACTTATAATCTTTCAGCCCATGAGCTTGCCACTAAGATGATCCTTGATGTCCTTAAAACCACCGGTATTACAGCATCGGCGGGAATCGGCACAAACCTGTACCTCTGCAAGGTCGCTATGGATATTCAGGCAAAGCGCATTCCGGCGGATCAAAACGGCGTACAGATCGCCGAATTGGATGAGATGAGCTACCGCCGCCTGCTGTGGTCATACCGGCCTTTGACGGATTTTTGGCGCGTTGGTAAAGGATACGCAAAGAAGCTGGAGGGACAAAGCCTCTTTACTATGGGAGATATTGCAAGATGCTCTCTCGGCAAGCCCAACGATTATTACAATGAGGATTTGCTGTACAAGCTGTTCGGCGTCAACGCGGAGCTGCTGATAGACCATGCCTGGGGATGGGAGCCATGCACCATTGCCGACATTAAAGCATATAAACCGGCCACAAACAGTATCGGGTCAGGTCAGGTGCTGCAGAGCGCCTATCCTTTTGACAAAGCCAAGCTGA
>DLFX01000082.1 GCA_002482405.1 Firmicutes bacterium UBA7709
ATTATACGGATCCGGAGGACCTTTCCATCATTCGGCAATCCCTTGAGCTGCTGCAGAGAGACTACGAGAAGCCTGTCGCCATCGAGGCGCTGCCGCTGTCAAACTATTTTTCGGCGGAGGAATACCATCAGGACTATTTGGAAAAAAATCCGACGGGCTACTGCCATATCAATCCGCGATATTTTGATCTGGCCAAGGAGTCGCTGGTAGATCCCCAGGAGTATAAAAAGCCGGATCAGGAAGACCTGAAGGGAAGGCTGAACCGGCTCCAGTACGAGGTGGCGGTGAAGAACGGGACGGAGCCTCCCTATCAAAATGAGCACTGGGACAATTTTCAGGAAGNNAGGAAGGGATCTATGTGGACATTGCCACAGGAGAGCCGCTGTTTTCATCGAAGGATAAGTTTGAGGCCTGCGGATGGCCCAGCTTTTCCAAACCCATCGACCCTGAGGGCGTCACATCGAAAAAGGACTTTTCTCACGGAATGACAAGGGAAGAGGTCCGCAGTCGGGTGGGAGATATCCATTTGGGCCACGTCTTTGAAGATGGACCCAGAGAGTCGGGAGGGCTCAGATACTGCATCAACAGCGCCGCGCTCCGGTTTATCCCAAAGGATAAGATGGAGGAAGAAGGGTACGGCAAATACCTTTCTCTCTTGAAATAGCGGCGAATGGCAACAATGCTTTCTGATGGCGCGCGAGCCTTTTGGAAAGAAACAGTTTCATAAAGTTCAATAATTTGGTATAATTTTAATGATACGCTTTATGAAACGGAGAACAATATGCAGTTGAGATCGGATTATTACGATACGGATTTTGAATTTACCTACAAAGGCAACAGGATTCTGGTGAGAAACGACGGCCCGGAGGGGGAGAGCCTCTTCGTCAACGGGGATCTGCAGGATCAGAATTTCGGTGCGCATAACGGCCACCTCATCGGGCATATCTTCGATGAAGATCAGAATAAGGAAGTGCTGGAGGTCTTTCTGGGGGGCCGTGAAACGCATGACTGCGCGATTTACGTAAACGGTGAACTCATCCAGATCGATACCCCCGCAAAAGAGCATGCCGGACCTGGCAGCCGGGATTTCTCAGAACCGACCCTGGCGGGAAAAAGGAAAAATAAATTGTTCTTTCTGCTGCTTGCGGTCATCCTGGTGACGGCCTGTATCATTTTGCTTCCCTCCATCCTGAAAGACGCCGTCTCTCCCGGATCGGCGGTCATGGAGAAAGCGGACCCTGTTTCGGCCACTCCCGCGGAAGACGGCATGAAAGCGGATCCTTCAATACCGGAAAAATACATCGAGGTAGACTATGCGTGGAATTATGGGAAAGACGCATGGACTTACCATTTGAAAATCCCGGAGTCTACCTATGAATATTACAAGACCGTGGACCGGAATCGGATCAGAGATTACAGCTATTATGTTACCGATTCCACCGACGATGAGGCTTTGGCCGCCTTGGCGAAAAAATTCAGGGAGGCTGCGAAGGAAGGGAATTATTCCGATCTGGACATGGTGAAAAATATCGTCTTCTTTGTGCAGAACCTGGAATATGTTGACGATAAAGTCGGAACAGGCTATGATGAATATCCGAAATTCCCGCTGGAAACCCTGGCCGATCAGGGCGGCGACTGCGAGGACAGCGCGATCCTGCTTGCGTCTCTCTTGAGAGAGCTCGGCTACGGCACCGTTCTCCTGCAGTTCAAGGATCATATGGCGGCGGGCGTAAAAGGGGAAGATTCTATGCCAGGAAGCTATTATGAGGTGAATGGCAGCAGGTATTATTATGTGGAGACGACCTCTCCGGGCTGGGACATTGGCGTGATCCCGGACCAGATGAAAAATCAGCCCGCCCAGGTATTGCTGCTGGACCAGTGATATATATGGAAGAGGTTTCGATATGAGGCTTTTTACAGCAATTTTATTTAATGAAGAGATCAAGGACCACTTGACGGAGGCGATTCAGAAACTAAAAAAGCAGTCTGCCAAGGGCAATTTTACCTTCAGGGATAACCTTCATCTGACGCTGGTATTCCTCGGTGAAGTAGGCGAGGATAAGGTCGGCGCCGTCAAAGCGGCGATGGACCAGGTCCACGGCGAGCCGTTCCGGCTGGCTATCTTGGGCTTCGGTAAATTCAGAAAGAACGGCGGGGACATCCACTGGGCCGGAGCAGAGAAAAGCGAGGCGCTCCTTTCTCTCCGGGAGCAGTTGGCGGCGGAGCTTGAAAAAGAGGGGTTTTCTTTGGAGGACAGAGCATATTCTCCCCATCTGACGCTGGGGCGGCAGGTGCGGCTGACGGCGCCGGGCGAAATGAGCTACGGACCGCTGGAACTGGCAAGGCCAGAGATGAAAGTGTCGAAGCTCAGCCTTATGAAGTCTGAGCGAATCGATGGAAAACTGGTTTACACCGAGATTTATAAACGGAATCTGGGGACGTAAAAATTACAGGACAGCCTGCGGGTTTATGAGCAGGCAATGGAAATTTAGAGGAGTAAGAATGATAACAGTAACAAATTTAAGCTTGAATTTTAGCGGCACATCGCTGTTTAAGGACGTTAATTTACAATTTACCCAGGGAAACTGCTATGGGATCATCGGCGCAAACGGAGCCGGAAAATCGACATTTCTCAGAATCCTTTCCGGCGATCTTGAACCGTCCACTGGAGAGGTCAGCATTCCTCCCCATTTGAGGATGTCGGTGCTGAAGCAGGATCAGTTCGCATACGACGAGTATTCGGTTCTGGATACCATCATTATGGGAAATGCCAGACTGTACGATATTATGAAGGAAAAGGATGCCCTGTACGCCAAAGAGGATTTTACCGACGAGGATGGGATCAGGGCTTCCGTGCTGGAAGGAGAGTTCGCCGAAATGGACGGCTGGGAGGCCGAATCGGACGCAGGGAGGCTGGTGCAGGGCCTTGGACTTTCCATAGACATTCTCGGCAGGCAGATGGACACTCTGACGGGTAAGGAAAGGGTGAAGGTGCTGCTGGCCCAGGCGCTTTTCGGAAAGCCCGATATCATCCTGCTGGACGAGCCCACCAACCATTTGGATATTTTGGCCATCAACTGGCTTGAGGATTTTCTGCTGGATTACGAGGGGACCGTCATCGTGGTTTCCCATGACAGGCATTTTCTCAACACTGTCTGCACGAACATCGTGGACGTGGATTACGGCAAGATCAAAATGTTCGTCGGAAATTATGAGTTCTGGTACGAATCCAGCCAGCTGATCCAGAAGATGCTCCGGGAGCAGAGCAAGAAAAACGAGGATAAGATCAAAGAGCTGCAAGGCTTTATTCAGAGGTTCTCGGCGAATAAATCGAAGTCAAAGCAGGCGACTTCACGGAAAAAGCTGATTGAGAAGCTTTCCGTAGAAGATCTGCCGACGTCCTCCAGAAGATATCCCTTTGTGGGCTTCAGCATGGACCGGGATCTCGGCAAAGAGATCCTGACCGTCGACGGGATCAGCAAGACTCTGGACGGTGTAAAGGTGTTGGATAACATTTCCTTCCGCATGAACAAGGGGGACAAGATCGCCTTTGTGGGAGAAAATGAGATCGCAAACACCACCTTTTTCAAGATATTGATGGAGGAGATGGAACCGGATGAAGGGACTTTTAAATGGGGAGTCAGCACGTCGCGGTCCTATTTTCCAATGGATAATTCCGCGTTCTTCAACGACTGTGACCTCAATTTGGTGCAATGGCTTGGGCAGTTCACGGAAGAGACGACGGAAACCTTTATGCGGGGATTTCTGGGCAGGATGCTCTTTTCCGGCGACGATGTCTTTAAGCCGGTCAAGGTGCTGTCCGGAGGGGAAAGGGTCCGCTGCATGCTTTCCAGGATGATGCTGTACGGTTCAAACGTATTGGTTCTTGACCAGCCGACGAACCATCTCGACCTGGAGTCCATCACAGCCGTCAACAACGGTCTCCTCGATTTCAAAGGAGTCATTCTATTTTCTTCCCATGACCATCAGTTTATCCAGACCGTGGCAAACAGAATCATCGAGATCAAAGAGGACGGCACCATGAACGACAGAACCTGCACTTACGACGAATACATTGAAAATTCCTATTCTTGAACATATTAATATGGATGATAAGTGA
>DLFX01000137.1:0-177 GCA_002482405.1 Firmicutes bacterium UBA7709
CCGAGGGTCGAGGACGCCTTGACGATTTCCTTCATCGCCTGCATCCCCGCATTATGACCCGCCATATGAGGCAGGTTTCTCTTCTGCGCCCACCGTCCGTTTCCATCCATGATGACCGCGATGTGAGCGGGCATTTTCTCTAAATCAATCATATTTTGCACACCGTTAATACGAAAC
>DLFX01000137.1:188-3730 GCA_002482405.1 Firmicutes bacterium UBA7709
CGGCGACCGGTCGGCAGACCCTACAGCAGGGTCTGATAACGGCGGCCGGACTCTGATGACCCGGAGTTCCCCCGAATCTAATTCTTTTTTGACCGGCTTCGTCTCTGCAATAATAAAATCCAGCCCTTCTGCTTCCAGAAGGGCTTTTGCGTCGCGAAGCTCTTTACCTAAAACATCAGGAAAATCAATCAATGATTAAACCTCCATGATTTCCTTTTCTTTATCCGCTACGATTTGATCGATATCTTTCATAGTTTTATCCGTCTTTTTCTGCACGTCATCCAAAGACTTCTTGAGATCGTCTTCCGTGAGTTCCCCGGCTTTTTCCTGTTTTTTCAGCTCTTCGTTGGCATCTCTTCTCTCGTTTCTGATGGCAACCTTTGCATCCTCGCCATATTTTTTGATCACCTTGATCAATTCTTTTCTTCTCTCCTCCGTAACCGCCGGGATCATCAGACGGATTACTTTTCCGTCGTTGGAGGGATTGATACCCAGATTGGCAATGTTGATGGCCTTTTCGATCTCATGAATGGATTTCGGATCAAATGGTGAAATCATTAATGTCCTCGGATCAGGTACCGATATATTTGAAATGTTCTTGAGGGGCGTCGGACTTCCGTAATATTCTACCAGGATCTTGTCCAGTAAAGCCGGATTTGCCCTTCCCGCCCTGACCGTATTCAATTCTTCTTTTAAAACCGATACGCTCTTCTTCATCTTATCGTCGAGAACTTGCTGTACATCAATACTCATAATTTAATCCTCCGCAATATTTTATTTTTGATTTGGATATTTACCTGATTATGGTCCCTATTTTTTCACCGTAAACAGCTTTCAGCACGTTATCCGGTTCCGCGAGTCCGAAGACGTGAATCGGAATGTCGTTGTCCATGCACAGCGACGCTGCTGTGGAGTCCATTACCTTTAAGCCCTTTTCCAGCACTTCCTTGTGGGTGAGCTCCGTGTAGCGTATCGCGTCCGGATTCTGTTCGGGATCGTCCGAGTAGACCGCGTCTACTTTCTTTGCCAGCAGAATGATGTCTGCTTCGATTTCCGCCGCTCTCAGCGCCGCCGTCGTATCTGTTGAAAAGAACGGATTTCCGGTCCCTGCCGCGAAGATAACGACTACATTTTTAGAGAGATGAGCCATAGCGCGCCTTCTGATGTAGGGTTCCGCTACCTCTTTCATTTCAATGGCGGTCTGCACCCTTGTGGGGACGCCGATAGCTTCAAAGGCATCCTGCAGCGCCAGGGAATTGATCACCGTCGCCAGCATCCCCATATAGTCAGCCGTCGCGCGGTCCATACTCTTGCTGGTTCTGCCCCTCCAGAAGTTGCCGCCTCCTACGACGACCGCTACCTGAACGCCAAGGCCGACCAGCGCCTTCACCTGTTCCGCCACCATGCTCAGCATATCCTCGTTCAAGCCGAATTTCGATTCGCCCGCCAGCGCTTCTCCACTGATTTTTAAAACTACTCTCTTGTATTTTGGCTCCATACTTGATTTGTGTCCTTTCAATAATTTTAAAATCATTGCACAGTAAATGCGACGAAAATCTACAAATCAGAGATTTGTGATTTTCCAGCATAAATTCTGTCAACGGCGCTAAAGCACCGGGCAGAATATTAAACGCAATAAGGACACTATTTGCCTTAGTGTCCGTTTATTATACCATATTCTAACCAGTTGTTCATCTGTTTTGATAACTTTTCCTTAATTATTCCATAAAAAATATCTAAAAGAAAATGCAAGCAAAAAAGTGACGCCTGGTAACCCCAGGCATCACTTTTCAACGTCTTTATATTTGTTCTGAAAAGTTTTTACTGCATCTGTTTTGCAACTTCTTCTGCAAAATTTTCCTCTTTTTTCTCAATGCCTTCGCCCACTTCGTACCGGACCATCTCCACTACCTTTACGCTCTTTCCGAGAGCCTTGGCGGAGTTGTCGATGTACTGGCAAACGCTGATTTCACCGTCTTTTACAAATTTCTGCTCGATGAGGCAGGTTTCCTTCAGCTCTTTCTTCAGCCTGCCGGTAACCATCTTTTCGACGATGTCGGCGGGTTTCCCTTCATTCAACGCCTGCTGAACGAGGATGTGCTTCTCGCTTTCTATATAAGCCGGATCGATGGAAGATTCATCGACAAACTTCGGGTTCATAGACGCGATCTGCATTGCGACGTCTTTCCCCAGCACGTTGATCTCCTCAGCGGCGGCGTCAGTCTCAAATCCTACGATAACGCCGATCTTGCCGTTGCCGTGGGTGTATCCCACATAGACCACACCGGGGGTCGCGCATTTTACAAATCTCCTGATGTTCAGGTTTTCGCCGATCTTGGCGATCTTATTGTTCAAAGCGTCCTGCACGGTTCCTTCCTCTNNTTTGTAAGGAAGAGCCATGAAGGCTTCCATGTCGTCGGAAACGGCTTCCAGAGCTTTATCCGCCAGAATGTCGACAAATTCAATGAATTCTTCATTCTTTGCCACGAAATCGGTTTCAGAATTGACTTCGATAGCTGCGGCTTTCTTTCCATCAGCGGAAAACGCAAGTTTGACCAAACCTTGGGACGCGACTCTGCCGGCCTTTTTCGCAGCCTTGGCGAGACCCTTTTCCCTCAGCAGTTCAATTGCTTTTTCCATATCTCCACTTGTTTCAACAAGTACATTCTTGCAGTCCATCATGCCTGCGCCTGTTCTTTCGCGCAGTTCTTTTACCATACTAGCCGTTACATCCATAGTATATCCTCCTCCTTGCCTGTAAATCTTCCGAAAGACTTTTGGAAAATTTACTACGCAATTCCACCGTTTGTTATTTATTCAAATTTATTCTGCTGCTGCTTCAGAAGCTTCTTCCGTTTCTTCCTCGCCGGCGGCAGCCGCGGCTTCATCAGCTTCCGCAAAGCTTTCGCCCTGGTTGGACTCGATGATGGCATCGGCCATTCTGCCCGCAATCAGCTTAACTGCTCTGATNNGATGGCGTCGTCATTTGCCGGAATAATATAGTCTACATCGTCAGGATCGCAGTTCGTATCGACGATACCGATGATCGGAATTCCTAAAATTCTTGCTTCTTTGATCGCAATTCTTTCCTTCTTGGGGTCAACGACGAATATCGCGGCGGGCATTCCCTTCATGTCCTTGATTCCGCCTAAGAATTTCTCGAGTTTTTCCAGCTCCAGCCTGAGCTTGATGACTTCCTTCTTTGTCAGCGCTTCGAAGGTTCCGTCTGTTTCCATGGCCTTGATATCGTTCAGCCTCTTGATTCTGCCGGAAATGGTCTTATAGTTTGTCAGCATGCCGCCGAGCCATCTCTCATTGACATAGTACATTCCGCATCTCTTCGCTTCGTCTGCGATGGCGGCCTGAGCCTGTTTTTTGGTTCCCACGAAAAGGATCGGTCTGCCGGTCTCGCCAACTTCTCTCATGAAAGCATATGCCTCATCGATTTTCTTTACTGTTTTCTGCAGATCGATGATATAGATTCCGTTTCTTTCAGTAAAGATGTAGGGAGCCATCTTAGGGTTCCATCTTCTGGTCTGATG